>PIVZ01000001.1 GCA_003354045.1 bacterium | reverse complement strand
CAAAACAAATGGGATCGCTTGTCGACTTATTTTAAATATTCCAAAGATATACAACGATTAATTTATACGACCAACCCTATTGAGGGCTTCCATCGGCAAATTCGAAAATTTACCAAATCCAAAGGGGCGTTTACTTCCGAAAACGCTTTGTTTAAACTCATTTACTGTGCCTCACGGCGCATTGAAAAAAAATGGTCTATGCCCATTCAAAATTGGGCATTGGCCATCTCTCAACTCCACGTCTATTTCGGCGACCGAATTAAACTGGAGTTACTTGTGTGACACAGTTGAGTGAACACCCTCGGGAGGATGCCACGGGGCGTCGGGCGGCTCCATCGCACCCCCCTTCTCCTTGGAGCCGCCCGACGCCGGCCAGTGGACTACGGCTAGGCCGCCTGAATCCTGGAGCTCCGGTCCTTCAGGCCGCCGATCAGCGAGCGCAGCTCCTCCGGGCTCGCCTCCTCACCGTTCTTCGCGCGCTCCCGCAGCGCCGAGATCTTGTCGAAGAGCTCCGGGCCAACCCCGAGCGCCAGGATCACCAGATCAAGGGTCACCAGCACATCTTCCGATTTCATCACTGCACCTCCGCCAGCAGCGGTCGCGATTGCACAACCGCCTGGGTCAAGATCCTCGCGTAGAAGAGAGCCTCCTGACCGTCTGAATCCAGAGCCGCCTTTTCACAGCCCTCCGCCGCGTCAACGGCCTCTCGGTCAAGCTTCTGCAGCGTCAGCTTGACGTTCGTGGGTAGACTCGGGGTCGTCACGGCCGCCTCAATCGCCACCTGGGCGACCTCGTATGCACCGGCCGCCCGGTAGCACTGCTCAAACGGCGACGTCGGCTGTTTCATCACCGAGCAGCCCGCGCTCACCGTCACTCCCAGCGCCGCAGCGACCAGTAGCGCTGCCGCTCGGAGTCCAACGCGGTAGACGGCCGGCACCTGCGCAGCCAGCATCACACCCACGCCTCCCGCGGCGCTCCCTATCGCTATCGCCTGGTCACCAGTGGGCGCCGCACCCACCAGCTTGACGACTCCGTAGGCGATCAGCGCACCGATCACCATGCCCAGGGTCCTGTCCTGGGTCGCTCCACTTATCTCCATCTTCCTACCTCCGTCTCATCCCGCAGCGACGGCCGCTGCCGCCAGTACCGCGAGTAATATGGCGCTGATCGATGCCGCGCCTACTTCCACCTTCGCCCTGATCGTCATGACTGCCGCACTCCTAGCACCGCCTTGATCGCCGAAACGGCTTGTTCAAGATCTCGGATCGCCTTCCACTGTTCCTTGTCGCTCAGCTTTCGCTCCTCAAGGTCTTTCGTCTGCCGGCGCACCGCGGAGATTACCGCCCCCACGTTTAAGAGAGCGAGACACGCCGCCACGATCAGTGGGCCGGCCCATGTCGCTAGCTGCTCCACTCACGCACCGTCCGCACCTACGGCTCCGCATCCACAAGGATGAACTCGAACGTGATGAGGGCCTTCCCCTGCGTCGGCTCTGATCCGCCGTTGGAGTAGGTGGCCTTCGGAGTCCGCGCCGAGCTCGAGTACTCCCCGATGTCCACGCCGTCGGTCAGCGTCTTTAGCCCCGTGGAAGACACGTCCACGTCCTGCGAGTACGCGTCGTCATCCGTGTCGTGCCCTGTACGAATGAAGTCCGTGCCGTCCGAATCGAAGGCCTCCGCGACCTCGGTAGAGCGCCGTAGCATGACGTGATCCGCGGGGATCTGATCGAGAGTGAGGGTCTGCGCGTCGTGCGTTACCCAGCCCTGGGCGTACTTGACCTGCCCTCCCCCGGCTACGTCGTTGAGCGGCCAGAGGTAGTTCCATCCATCGTCCGAGGAATTGCGCTGCTTGAGCCACTTCGCTGTGGTGTCGGCCCAGAGCATGTAGGCCTCGGTCGTGCTTGGCGCGGTGGTGCCGGACTGACAGGTAAGGAGAGCGTCAAAGGCGTCGTTGTCCTTCCCCCGCTTATCCTCAAGGCTCTCGGTTGCCGCTACCGGCTGATCGTAATCTTGAGACATTACGATCCGCGATTAGGGGAGTGTTGTCGTCGTCGTGGGACAGGTCGTCGCCGCGCATAAGGAGTCCACGAACGGCGTGCCTATCGCGTGACACTTGCGTTGTATTAAGTCCCGGCAGCTGCCGTCTGGAAGGCAACAGGCAAACTCCCCGAAGAGATCGGCCTCGTAAGTGTCTTGGGCTCCTCGCAAGTCCGCCTCTGCCGCCTGCATCAACTCGCCGTGTCTCTTCTGAGCAAGCACCCGCAGCACCTCGTCCCGGATGACCGTCTCCACGTACTCCGCCACGGTGAGTTGGTCCTCCGCAGCTCGGTTCTCGTTGCGGAATGCCACAGCCTCACCTACCCGCACCTGCGCCGCGTTGGTCATATCAACACAGACCTTAACGGTCTGCGCTTCCACACGGATCGTTCCACAACCCATCAAGAGCACCGCCGCGACCGTTGCGATTTGTAAGCGCCTTACCATGTCCTTCTACCTCCAACCTTCACTATGTGGTTTGCAAAAATGGTTTCAATATGAAGAGCCGCGGTGCCGACTGTCTTCGTGAAGCCGGCATAAAACGCATCTAGTCCAGCCTTGTCCCAGTCGGTTCCGTTCTTCTTCGTTGCCAGCCACCAACACTTTTGGTCTACTCTATCCACCGTCGTAGGGAGAGAATTCTCCGCCACGGTCGTGCAACATCCGGTGTCGTCTCCGAACTCCGCATCTTGTCTAGTTCCCGTCCCATTCTCCCGGACATGAGCGCACACCAGCACCCCCATAGTGTCGTAGTACTTCAGTGCGTCGCTGTCAGCGGCCGCGAAGTGGCTCCTCTGGTACTCGGTGTCCGCGTTGAGGACTATAAAGCTCCTCGGGTTGGCGGTCTTGGCTCGACCTGGTTCCTGATATCGACCATCCAGACACTTCCACGCATTTACACCGGTATCGCCGCTGCAGTCTCCATTGACAGTCGTGCCCGACTCCCCCTGCTGCCCGTTTGGCTGCATCCCAAACACGCGCAATTGAGACATCTCGTTCATCGTGAAATCGGCGCCAACGCTCCACACGTATTGCATCAATATAAAGTCATCGAAGGCTTGATTATGGTCATCGGAGACGTCGATGGCCTGCACTTTGATCTGGCCTAGATCGACAGAGAGTTGCTCAAAATCATAGTTAAGGTTTGAGTAGTCCGCGTTGGCTTCCGTCGCGCCATTCACAGGAGGGTCTATCCACACATGTAGGTCCTTGTGAATCGTACTGGTCAGCGCCCTCAGACAAACCCTATGCGGTTCACCCAACGTCCAACTGACTAAATTGATATCGCCACTCGATGCCGTAGTTCCGATCAAGTAGCTCCCACTCTTTCGGAGCATGAGAATGTCAACGCCGCTGGCGTCCTGAAACGACAGCATATCCTCCGTCTCGCCAGTCGAGCTAGTGACGAGCACCGTGAAGCAGAACCCCCACCCGTCAGCCGAGACACCCGTCTCGCTGAGGTCTATCTCATAGAACTCCCCCGTAGTGGTGGTGCCCGAGTCGCAGTCGAGCGACCCCGCGCTGGTCCCCACGCCACTCGTGCCTGGCGCGGTCCTCCGGCAATAGTTCGTGGGCATAGAGGAGGTATCCCAGGTGCCCATGTAGGGCAGGTCGGAACTCGTGCCCGCGCGGTACGTGTCGTCCTCGTCAAACCCTGTAGCCCACCACATGTAGTAGCTATTGTCCGCGGCAGTCGCGCGATCGCCCATCCCGAAAATCAAGAATACTGCAACGACAAGGGCCGCAAACACGTTGAGCTTAGTCGACATCGTAATCCCAACAGATCGTGTAGGTGTCGCCGTCGTCTATGGTCCCGTCTGTCTCGTCGAACCGCATCATCTCCAAGGAAACCAGCGCCCCTCCGGCGCTTATCGCCGTCTTCGACAGAGCCCCCGTCGCATTGACGCACGCGTGCGTGCCGGTCATCGCGTTTCCGGCGCCGTCCTCTAGGCGGACTGAGGCCATCGCTGAGCAAGTGCCTTGACAGCGACACCAAACGTTTTTCACCGTCACGGCAGCGGGAGCCACCCACAACGGCAAGTTGGATTCACTATCCTCGAGTCGTTCTATCGTCTTGCATAGGTGGTCGTAGGTCAGCACCTCCTTGCACGTGGTGGAAGTCTCCCCGAGCAGAACCTCACCGTCGGCGCAGAGGGTTTTCGCATTCGTGTCTGACCCGCCACAGGCCTGCCATTCGAACGTGGTCCCGGTGGACTCATACGTCAGGCACTCCTCGTCTCCCGGAGCATCCGTGTCCTTGAGGTTGTCCGCATCGACTTTGTCCGTCCCGATCGCCAGTGCGTCGAGACCACCGGTCAAGTCTCCGCCAACCGTGTCGCAGCCCCCCTCCCCGTCCTGATACGTGCTGGTGCCTGAGCAGTCTGGAGACGGCCCTGTGTCCACGCCGCCGCACGTCTGCCACTCAAAATCCCCTGTCGTCACCTCGTAGGTGAGGCACTCCTCGTCGGACGCCGCGTCCACCGCCTTCAGGTGAGATTCGAGCACCTTGTCCGCGCCTATGACGAGGGCGTCGAGACCGCCAGAGAGATCACCTCCAACGGCATCACAGCCACCTTCTCCATCTTGGTACGTACTCGTTCCCGAACAGTCTGGAGACGGTCCAGTGTCCGTCGTGTGAGCCCCATTATAGAAGGTCTTCTGGCCCGTACCGTCGCCGCAGACGATTCGAAAGTCGTCTGTATCCCACTCGCAGCGGCCGGTGGCCGTTGGCGTGGGCGAGGCGCCGCCCTTAAAGGTGAAGTCCGACGAGCTCACCCAGCCGGATATCACGGAGATCGCATTGGGCACCTCAGAGTCATCGTCCGGGGTATCGTCGTCGGCGGTACATGATTGGACAGCGCCGCTCGCGTCAACGCCGAGGGGGTAGTTGCCTGCCCCGCAGTCCGCACCGTCGCCATGGCCAGTGCCGCAGGTCTGCCACTCGAAGTCACCAACCGTCGCCTCGTATGTTAGGCACTCCTCGTCGCCCGGGGCATCTACCGCCTTGAGCAGTCCCTCGATGATGCCGTCCGTGCTCCCAGTCGTCAGAACGTCCCCGGTCTCGTCGCACGGTAGCTCTATGTCGTGATCAGCCGACGGATCGCAGGAGCTCTTGAATCCAAGCGTGTTCTCGTACGTGTCGTCTGTCGCTCCCTCATAGACGAGTTCCCGGCCGTTGTTGTTCCCGTTGGCGAAGCATGCGCCGCTCGTACAGTTCCCTACCGTGCGAATGTCGCCGAGCGGGTAGAATCGCTGCTGCGTTGCCCCATCGCCGCAGACCAAGACGCGATCATGTACCCCATCACCGTCATTGTCCCACTCACAGGTCCCGTTGCCGGTCGGGGTCGGGGTGGCGGAGCCCTTGAAGGTGAAATCACTGGTGTTCACCGTACCGCCAGCTACGGTGATCGCGTCGGGCACCTCAGAGTCATCGTCGGGGGTATCGTCATCCGCGGTGCACGATTGCACCGCGCCGCTCGCGTCCACACCGAGGGGGTACTGGTTCGCGGAGCAATTGGCCCCATCTCCGTGTCCAGCGCCTCCACAGGTCTGCCACTCAAACGTGGTGCCCGTTGCCTCGTAGGTCAGGCACTCCTCATCCCCTGGGGAGTCGGTGTCCTTAAGGTTGTCGGCATCGACTTTGTCGGTCCCGATAGCCAGCACGTCGAGACCACCAGAGAGATCACCCCCCACCGTGTCACAGTCACCCTCGCCGTCTTGATACTGATCGGTCCCGGCGCAGTCAGGAGACGGCCCCGTGTCCGTGGTGTGGCTGCCTGTGTAGAAGACGACCTGGCTGGCGCCATCGCCACAGACCAGTCGGTCGGATGTGCTGTTCCACTCGCACTGGCCCGAGATGGTGGGAGTGGGTCCGCCGGTGTTTCTAAACGTGATATCCGACGAGCTAATCTGGCCGCCAGATACAGTGATTGCGTTTGGAACCTCGCCATCGGTGTCGGGCTGGTCGTCGTCGGCCGTGCACGATTGGACCGCACCGCTCGCATCGACCCCAAGGGGATAGTTGCCGGCGCCACAGTTCGCACCGTCGCCGTGACCGGAACCGCCGCACGTCTGCCACTCAAAATCGCCAACGGTTGCCTCGTAGGTGAGACACTCCTCATCGCCTGGAGCGTCCACTGCCTTGAGGAGATCTTCCGTGATGTCGTCCGTGCTGCCAGTCGTCAGAACATCACCCGACTCGTCGCACTGTAGCTCTATCGCGTGGTCCGCCGCAGGATCGCAAGCGCTCTTGAATCCGAACGTGTTTTCATACGTGTCGTTTGTCGCACCCTCGCAGATAAGAATCCTGCCGTTGTCCTCCCCGTTCGCAAAGCATGCCCCCTCGACACAGTCGCCAACCTTCCGTACGTCGCCCAAGGGGTAGAACTTACTCTGGGTAGCACCGTCGCCGCAGACCAGCACGCGGCTGTGAATTCCGTCACCGTCGGTGTCCCACTCGCATCGTCCGTTGACCGTCGGCGTCGGTGTGGCCGAACCCTTGAACGTAATGTCACTGGTCGCCACCGAGCCGCCCGCCACCGTGATAGCATCCGGCACCTCGCTGTCATCGTCGGGGGTATCGTCATCCGCGGTGCACGATTGGACCGCACCGCTCGCATCCACCCCAAGGGGATACTGACTGGCCGAGCAGTTCGCGCCATCGCCATGGCTAGCGCTCGACGTCGTCCCGCATGAGAAGGTATCGGCGGTCTGGTCGTAGTTGAGATGCTGCCCGACGCTGTCGTCGCAGTCCGGAAGGGTCGTCTCTTCAAACGAGTCCCCGTCCCCAACCACGACCATGTCGGCTCCGCCGGTGTTGCTGGCACCAGTGCCGCCCTGCTGGGGCTTGATCTGGGCTATGGCGGGAAAGCATCCAATGAAAAGGACAGAGGCCGCGAGGACAGCGACCCCCAGGATGGCGGATCTGTAGCTAACCATACCGCCATGGTACGGCCGCCCAGAAGACGGGGAAGAGGCGCTTTCCTACGCTGTAGGAATTTTCTTGCCTAAACCCACATTACTCCGCCGCTACCGTCCGGCCGAAGGCTCTTCGAGGTGTCGGTCTCGGCCGTGATCAGGTTGTCTACCGGCCGGATCGCCTCCGTGGCGGTAATCCTGAGCGTCTCCATGCCCGGCTGGTAGTGGTCCTCATCGTCCGTACTGAGCGTCACCAACACCTGCAGGTAGCGGGTCCGGAGGACTCCCTGGGTGAATTCTGACTGTAGATCTCGGGCCGACGCCTCCCCGGCCATGAGCTCGATTATCGTGGCGTTCGAGTGGTCCTCATCACCAGGCCCGCCAGTCGTCCACTTGGCGAGCTCCGGATCATTGAGCAGCAGCGGCAGCGCGGCTGTCACCGAGGTCGCCGTGGCTCCGGAGGTGCCCCCAGTGAGCGTCTCATCTGCCTGGAAGGTGCCCGTCAGAAGCCTTATATATAGGTAGAGCGCTCCGTCGGCCGCCGCGATCAGTACTGTCCCCGTGGCGCTCGAGGTGCCGCCGGTCACCGTCTCCCCTGCCTGGAACGGCCCACCGGTGACCGCGCCGATCACTATCCGGCTCGCCTCTGAGGTGAGATCTCGCCAACGGCTCACTGGAGTCCCAGAGATCATGATGTGCCAGTCCTTGACCGAGCCCAGGTCAATCTCGGGCGTCTGGTAGATCCCGCCCACCTGGCCGACCGGCACCTCGAGGCGTCCCTCGCTATCAACCTGGGTTCCGGAGTGGGTGCCCGGCCAGCCCAGCGCTCGCTCATCCCGGTCCAGAGCCAGCGTGGCACCGAACGGCGGATCTAAGTCTGTCCACACCGCCGCCGCCGTGTAGGATTCCTGGCCATCCGTATCGATGGCCTTGACGAGTAGATGCTCACCGCCGGAGGTCCACTCCACGAGCTCCACCGAGTTCCCCTTGACGTCGGCAACGGGCATCGCTTCGCGCCACTCACTGCCCCGTTTCACCCGGTAGAAGGCAAGGTGCCTATTCTGCGGCTGTGCTTCTTCGTCTACGCCCGGATCGTCCCAAGACAGAGTCACGACGTCGCCCACGCGCCGGAGCGCCAGGTTTGTCGGCGGCACCGGACGAGATGGCAACGGATTGTAGGTGAGACTTGCCTGAGGTGATGCGTCCGGATGACCTCGATCGCCAGCATCAGCTACCCCTACCACGGCCACGTCATAGGCGGTCCCCGGTTCCACGTCCTCCGTTATCAGGAGTTCACCGCCCGTAGCCACCCCAGCCGAGCGCCATTCGTAGTCCGCTGACTCTCGTAGAAATACTTCCCGCTTCCGGGTCCCCTGTTCGTTCACCTCCGCCCATTGAACCCGCAAGGCATCCTTGACCGTGCCGCTCCTCGAGATCTGCGGATCTGCCACCAGGGTTACGTCAGTCGCATCGGACGGTATCCGGTGCGCATCGCCGAGAGCTACAACGCTCGGCACCTCCACTATCTGCCCGAGGGTCAATGAGTCCGTCATCGGGCTCTCATCGTAAGTGACCACCTTCACGCTCTGCGACAGGTCGGGATTTATCCCCCGTTCAACGATCGCCCAATCGTTGACGACGTTGTCCTCTTCGCCCAAGTAGAAGGGGTCATGCTTCTCGGGCACACGGGACCAGTTGGACGCGACCGAGATGGAATCGCCGGCAGCGTAGGTGCCCGCCGGCGAAGTGACTACCAGTGTCTCCGTATCGTCGGTGTTGGAAATTACCATCACCTCGTAGGTCGTCCCCGCCTCCAGCACCACTTCACGATCGAGGACCACGGAGGTCAGCGTAGAACCCGTAGCTATCCGCCCTGAGTATTGCCAGTCCGGAACGTCGTGGGTCATCCCTATCCGGTCACCCGCCTCGGCACCAAGAGCCGACAAGCCGCAGGAGAAACCTTGCATCTCGGCGAGCGCCTTCCCCATGAGCCCGAGGAACTTGGCTTCCCTGAGCGCCTGCCCGGGTCTGGTGATACCTATGAGGGAAAACGACTTCCGCCGCAGTGGCTCAGAGTTCGTCAGTACCTCATCGAGCTCAAAGGTCGCGGCATCCCCCGCGTAATCCCTCCCCGCACTCAGATACTGCACGGTGATCTGGTTGGGTGCGTCCACCGTGTTGAGCCCCGAGCCCGACCACGAGCCCTCCCGGATGTTTCCCATCCCGAATACCTGGGTACGAGATCGGGGCTTCTCTACCTTGAACTTGATCTTGCGACCTGAAATCAGAGGAGCGCAGCGCGCCGTCCGGCTGATGTTCTGGAGCATCTCCCACGCAGGGAGCTCTCCCCTGATCACGGCATCGTAAAGGGCCAGCGCCTCTGTGCCGCCTTCGCCATCATCCACCAGCGTGTCGCAGTAGTCCGCCCACTCGAGGAGAGTCTCGAGGTCGGGATCAGTGTCATCAAGATAGGCGCCCATCGAGTAGCGCTCGTTGAGGCAGACGTCGAGACTGATCCAGGCAGGATTCTGCGACCACTTGTGCGCGTAGACCGGATTGTCCGGGTCAACGCCGTCCCACACGGGGACCCGCTTGCCCTTGTAGATCGCCGTCACATTCGGCGTGGCGCCGCCCGTCTGGCGGATGTCAATATTCCTGAACGCCAGCAGTGCCGTCCCAGGATACGCCAACGCCTGGTCAATGATCTCGTCCACCGAACTCAGGGTGATCTGGTTGTTTCTCTTGGTCGGCTTGTGGCGGGTTTGAGTGCCGGAGTTGCTGTTGGTGCTGTCGCGATTGTGCCGCCTCACCTCGATGTCGTAGTCGTCGCGCGTAGAGAAGACGAGTTCGAAGGCTGACGAGAAGGCGGCCACTCGCTTCGCTTCCACCCACACCGGCACCGCTTGGGCAGGATTCGCCGTGATAATGTGCGTGCCACTGGTCCTGTCGTAGTTCACGTAGAACCAAGGCCCCGGGACGCCACCGCCCGCATCCTGTAGCCGGTAGCGCACATCATAGGCCACATGGTACGTCTTGATCTTCCCCTTGTCCGTCGCGTAGTAGAGCCCGCCGTGCGCGATGTTGATGACGGCACGGTCTACGGCCTGCGTCGTCGAGTGCCTGTACCAGTCCCCGGCACCGCTCGCCGGGTTGCCGTTAGCATCCAACGGCTGCTCGAGCAGGCTCTCTATGGCCTGGATGTCGTGAAGGTTGTTGAATCCCGGGATGACGGACTGCGTGATCTCGCCCGGCCTGAATGAGACGGTGGTCCCCGAGTAGGAGGTCAGTGGGTTGTTGTTGACCTTGACACTACTGAGGTCCGCATGATCGTGGGCGAGGTCGTCAAACTCACCCGTCTGTGAGCCAATTCCCTCGATTCTCCCGTGGCTCACACCCAAGAGCATACTGAGCTTCGTGTTGCCCCGCTCGTCGAGCGTCGTGTAGAGATTCAAGACGTGGCCGCCGTGACGGTGCTGCCCGTAAATCACTGGAATGGGTAGTCCACGGCCTCGCGTGTTGCGGATCGGCGAAAATACGGCGCCCTCGTCATCTATGTCCTCAGGTTCTCCAGGAACGCCGATCAGGAGACTGAGCGCATAGCTGATCGCCGCACTCACAGCGGCCGCTATGGCGGCGCCGATAAGCGCTTCGATAAACATCCCCTTGGCGACCTCGACCGCTGCCAGTCCCGCTGCAGTTGCGCCGAGAGAGGGCGCATACGTGAGTTTGTCGCCGTCATGTGGGAGGACACGATCAAGCGCCTCCCCCTGCATCACCCTCCCGTTCCAGACGCAGTAGAACTCGCAGTGGTCGAACTCGCGCGGGCGGTAGTCGCGTAGAGACTTGCCGGCGCGGTACTCCGCAGAGTACGAGCGCCCACCTCGCTCGGTGAAGATGGCCGGCCGAGACGTGATCGCTAGCATACGAGCGCCTCGTGACGGACGGCGGCAAAGATGAATGGGGCCAGCCTACTGATTCGACCCGTCTCAACGCAGCGTTCCTTGTGGGCGTGGATGTAGCGGGTCCGATCGACAACCATGACCAGGTGCGTGGGAACCGCACACTTTGGCCACTTGATAACGAACAGATCGCCCGGCTGATGCGGAGACGTGACCTCCACCCACGGCGGCCTAGCCATATAGTCGAGAATCAGCCGAGGGTTCTGCTCCTCCCAGTCCTCGTCGTAACCCTGCACGTCCGGAATCTCGACACCGAGCCGCCGGGCGCACTCGAGCATGATCCCCCAGCAGTCGAAGCCCTCAGCCGTTGATCGCCCGCCGGCGTGCCACTTCACCCCGATCAGGTCGTTGTACTCGAACGTCCTCATGCCTCTGGTATCACCGGGTATCCCCCGAAACGTTGAGGGTGTATGGAGGAGTCCGTTGCGTGCGCCACGCAACCGGCGGTCCCGTCCAGCGTCTTGTCGCAACTCCCGAGAGCCCCCGCGTACCCACATTCGCGCGACTGATAGACCCACCGGCACCGGTCCGTGAACCGCTCCGAGAGAAACATCACCTCGAGTAGATTGGTGTGGCCGAGCTGGAAGGTCACCTCCTTCTCGGTCGCACTGTAGGAGTGCACCCTGTACGTGTCCTCGATCTTTGCTTCAGGGTTGTCGAGGTGGTCCTTGTGCACCAGGATCACCTTGACCGCGTGCCCCTTGAATCCGTTCGTCGCCTTCAGCTCGGTTTTGAAAGCGCGCGTTACGTAGGCGACTTTCACCGGCCATGAGGTCTGGTTCCCTTCCGTGTTCTCCGTCCTCTCCTCGGGGGCGATGGGGAACGGGGAGTACGTCACTCCGTCGAACTCCACCTCCTCCTCGTGGGCCACGAAACAGTACTTGGTCGTGCCGGCCGCGTCCGCGTCTATCTGCCAAAGCAGGAGCCACGGCTCGGTCTGGGAGAGTTTGTTCTTCTCCTCGGTCAGTTCTGGCTCGAGAGTTCTCATGCTGCAGCCGCCGCAAACGTGATGAGCTGCTCGAACTCCACCATCACCACGTATGTGTCAGTGTCGGTCTTCGAATACCGGGCGGGCCCCTTGGCGTGCCAGGTGGACGGGGAGGTATCTCTCGGCGCCGTCCAGGTGAACTGCTGATACGGCCCCGTCCGGCTCTCGAAGAAGTCCATCAAGGCGTTACACTCACTCCAGGTCCGTGCACCGAAGACGCAGACGTAGACCCGCCGCTTGTTCGTCGAGAGCGGCCAGGACTGGACGTAGCCTCCTTCGAACTTGTAAGAGACTCCCCGGAATCGCTGGCTCCCCCTGAGCACATAGTCCGGCATGTCCGTCAGAACGGCCTCGAAGATCCCGGCGCTGATAGAGTGCACCCGTAGCCAGTTCCCAACGTCAGGCGTGTCCCCGAGCGTGATCTTCTTTCCTACCACCGAGAACTCGGTCTCCGAGGGCACCCCGCTAGCCGGCTGAAGCGGGTAGCCGTTCAGTACCGGGATGCACTCGGCCGGGGAGTTGGGCGCCACAGGGAGCTCGAACACGCGGTTCGAGCCGTCGATCGCCCCGGTAGGCGTCTGGCCGAAGAGCGGTTGGCGGGGGGAAGCCCCAGACTTCAAGTAGTCAAAGTAGAGCGGGTCGGAGGCCGTGGGAGCCAACGCCGCGTTGACCACCACCTGCTGAGATCCCGGCTGGGCGTACTCGTTCACCCCGGGACTCGCCCCGGTCACATATACGAGCTCCATCCCGTTGAGCGTGCAGCGCCCCTCCCCTTTGGCTGTTGGGACATTGGCAAGCAGAAAGAGAGTGTTGGAGCCGTCCCGGGTCCCGGTGGGCTCCTCGCCTATGACGACGTCGGTGTTGCCGACCAGCGTGTAGTCCACGGAGAGGGACTCGCCGGCGGCCGGAGTGTCTCCCATCGTCACGGTCGGCCCGGCTGGGTTCACCGAGAATTCGAGGGCACTGGGCGCACCTGCCACCCGCTTCAGCCGGAAGCCGTTGTGGCGAAGCGCCACGTTAGCCGCCGCCTCCGGGGTGTCCGCCAGGTCGAACGTCGTCTTGACCCCGTCAGCCTGGCTGCTGAGATCCTCGCCCAACACCACGTACCGAGAGATGCCGCCTACATCCTCATCAGCCACCGGAAGGGCCGTGAATGTGTCCGCCGAGGCCGCGGGGTCCCCGAGCTCGAAGTCATCGACCACTAACGCCCCAGAGCCACCGCTCACCCGGCGCAGGTATATCCCGCCCTGGCCAGACTGCGTCAGCCTGTCGGCCGCCTGGTCGGTCAGAGTGGCCTCCAGTGATGCATCCACATACGCCTTCACCGTCACGGTATCCGTCCCGCTCACGTCGATCTTGAGGACGATCGGCGTGGAATGAGAGAGCCCAGAGACACTGGCCGTGACCGTCTGTATCACCGTGCCGTCGATGACCTTCTTGATCTCGAGGTTGTCGGTGCTGTCGTCGATCCGGAGCCGGGCCAGGTAGCCCGTGAACGAGTCGAGGTCGCCGCTCGAGGACGCCTTACCCGCACGAGCGCACACGCCGCACCAGTGGGCGTCCGAGGCGTTCGGAAACGTGACGTCGGCTTGCGCCGTGTAGTCCTCGTCCGTCGGCCGGGCTTGGTATAGGGAGACCCTCTCCACGTCGGCCTCTGAGGAGTAGCTCACCTCTCCACCACTCGTCGCCACGGCCTCAGTGGGCCACCACAGGGACCGGAGATAGTAGTCGTCGCTCCCTTGACGGTTTGGCCGGTCAAAGGTGTCGTGCAGCCAGATCGTCCCCCCGCCGGACTCGGCCCAGAACTCACGAATAGAGCCACGGCTCTCTCCGGTGGCGATCTTCCCGGAGGACGTGAGGAGCCCATAGCACCCAGCCCCCGTGTGCGCGGTCCCAGCGCCGTCCACGATCTCCATAAGATCGTCGCCGTCCATCTTGGCCGTCAGCTTCACGCTGCCATCAGCACGGGTTTTGAGCTTCAGGTAGAGATCGTGGGTCTCCCCCTCCGGCCAGGATACCGCGGCCTCGGCCACCAGATCGCTCTCCACGCCCTGATCGACCCGGCGGATGTAAATATCGGCCGTCTCCGCTGTTGCATCGATCTCAGCCTCTAGGGTGTAGGCGTCTCCCTTATACCAGCGCTCAGGCGGCCCAGCGGCCGTGGAGGCTATACTCTGAAGCCGAGCCATAAGCCCGAGCTGCACGTCGCGCCTCGAGCCGCTCACGTGGCGCCAGAAGAACTTCCCCCTTACCACCTGGATAGTCGCGCCCGCCGCTGGCTCGCGCCACGCCAGCCAGGCCTCGGCCGAAAGCGTCGAGGAGGCCCAGATTATGCCTGTGTCGCGCTTTCCGTAGCGGTTGAGACTTCCGTACTCATCATCGGGCTTATCTACCGCGATGTGATCTCCAAGGACCCAGGAGGCCCCGTCAGAAGGCAGGCTCCCCACCAGTGCCGAAAATGGATCTGTGCGCGGGATCGTCGGCATGGCTCACGCTGACACCTCCCCCTTCCACTTCTCGTGAAGGGCCTTCAATTTAGTCAATCGTGTGGGGTCTTCGGCTGCTGCCGGCAGGACTTCCTCGAAGAGAGGGTAGAACTTCGTCAATAGTTGCTTAAAGTCGCCACACAGCGTCGAGTCCCTAATCACCTTACTCGACACGAGAATACCAAGCAGCTCGAAGGCGTTGGCCTGCATACTGACCCATCTCCAGCGCTCCTCCTCCTCCCGCTTGCAGTAGTCCTCGTGCCATTTCTCAAAGAGGCCCTCTAGCCGAGCTCTTACGTATAGGTATGCCTCGAGCTCACGAGCTCGCGCATTCTGCCGCAGTGATCCGCCTACAAAGATCGCTGAAAGAATAGAGGCTACTGCCACAACAAGAGTGGCGTAGGTCGTTACTTCGGCTTGTGTCAACTCAGTCATCGGTGTTACTCCTATCGCGCTACTCCCAGGAGGACACCATGGCAGCTAAGGAAAGGCGACCCGTTAAGCCACCGCAGAAACCGGCGCGGCCAGCAAGAGAGCAGACGGTGATACGGAGAAAGGAGCGCCGCGGAGGAGCACTTATCCTTGACGATGGCGGTGTATATGACGAGGCAAAGCCTAAAAAGGGGAAGCCGAACTCGACTGACTGATAGCGCTATCATTTTTCCACACATAGTGTGAAGTAGGTCACTTATACGCGCGCGGATTTTCCTTGACCCAGCGCTCGGCAAGGTCGTAGAATTTTCTCTATGAGAAGGTTTGCAATTGTCCTGCTCGCAGCGACCATCGTTGCGGGCTGTTCTCTCTCCGCGGCAAGACAAGCCTTTGTCGGCTTTCCTACGCCCCATGATTTCGACACCTTGGCTGAGATCGAGAAGAACCCTGCACGATGGCAAGGGGAACTCGTTGCCTTCCACGGTGAGGTTCTTTGGGCGCGTGACACCCCCAACGGCACCTTGTTTCAGGTGTACGTTGAAGACCATCAACACGACACCCTTGGAATTTCGCTGGTCGCCCTCTATCCGGCGACGCGAGAGAACACGATCGCCGAGGGTCGTACGGTAGATGTCCTGGGGTATGTGGACCCGACGTTGGCTGAAGGCATCAACGCCTTTGGCGGGCCTGTCTCCGCAACCCGCATGGCCGCTATCGCGGTTCGCGTGTGGGATGGCGGACGGTATTGGCTGCTTAAAGAACAGGACAACTACGAGGCCTGGAAGCAAGGGCACATCTTCACGAGATCCCTTTAGCATCACGCCCGCCTAACATCCCCACGTAGTCCCGGCTCCGAGCGCAGAGCTCCACGTACCACACTGACAATTGCCCTTGGATTTCGAGCCACGGCCTCAGCAAAGCTCCGACTGTCGATCGCCTGAATGATGATAGTCGTTTGGCCACCACCCTGCTCGCCTCGGAGATCAACGGGAATAGTACGGCCGTCAGCCATCGGCACAACGGCCTCCGTCCGGCTCCTATTGTCACCTACACGAGCGTAGATCGGGCCACGAACAATTCCCCCAGCCGCGTAGCTTGGGACCGGGAGAGCGAGGCCCCCTCGCACCACACCACCTCTAGCAAACGGCATAACCCCCGCCACAGCCGAAATACCAGCATCCAAGAACTTCATCGCAGCGGCCTCGAGTCTTATGGCTATCAGTTCAAGCACAATCTCCTTGAGTCTATCGACGACGGCCATCCCCGCCTTGTTCCACGCATCTTCAAAGGACTTCGCACCATCAAGCGCGTCCTTCATGTTGGAGACGAAACCGCCGCGCCAAGCCTGAGAGAGACTCTTGCCGGAGGCCTCGGCAAACTCCGTCATACGCTCGTTCGTCATCTTGAGTTCGTCACGCGCCTGCTGTGCACCCTTTATGAACGCGTCCCACAAGGTCTCGGCCGGGGGCTCCACGCCGCCACCATCTCCAGCGCCGGCACTTGGGCCAGCTAATAGGCTATTCATAGCGGCATTGGTCGCGACGACCTCCGCCTCGATCTTTGCCCGGATCGCAGCGAGAGCCTCCGTCACGCCGCTGTCTTTCATCGCGCGTTTCATCGCGCGGCCGAGCCGCTTCCACCCGCGGCCGAGCTTGTCGAGTTGAGGCTCTAGACCCTCGAGCGTCCCGATCGTGGCGAACTTCACATCCTGAAACGCTTCCGCAAGGTTCTTCTCGTACCCCCGGATCACCCTACGGTGCCACCGCTGCATCTCCTTGCTGGTCTCTATACCCAGGGCTCCACGGAGCGTCTGACGCATGAGGAACATCGTCTTGACTGCCGCGAGCTCCACGAGCTCGGGGATCACACGCAAGATCGCACCAGCCACGAGAATCCCGATGTCAAAGAAGAGTTTGGCCACCTCGACCGCGAGCGTACCGAGTCGCCTGACTATCCTCCCGATGGCCTTCTCTGTGGCCTCGCCGAGTTTGTTGGTCTGCCCAGCCATATGATCCACCATCGCGGAGAAGGCATCTGTTACAGCACCCGCTGTGGTGGTCGCCGCAAAGCCGATGTTGCGGAAGGAGGCCACTATCCTTGTTCGGTTGTCGTTGATGAAGTTGCTGGCATTATCCAGCGCGTCCTTGAGAGCCGGTAGCCAGACCTCCGAAAGGTCGGCGCCAAGTTCGTAGATGGCTCCCTTGAAAGTCGCCATCTTCCCCTTGAAGGTGGACTGCGCCCTCTCCATCGCGTCTGGGAAGCGTTCCTCCCAGATCTGGAGCAAGCCAGCGCGGATCGCGTCGGCGGTGTTCTCCGTCTCGATTCGGATTCTGCCGGATTGGAGCACAGCTGTGTCCCCTGTCCGCTTCATCTCTACGCCCAACCGACGGAGCACCTCCGTCTCGAACGATATGAAGCCCGAAGTTACGTCCTGCAGGTCCCTGTTGAAGATCAGAGCGACATTACCCAGGGTCTTCGTCACCTGCTCCGCAGCCTTTATCCCCACCGCCTCGAGCTGGACGAAGGACGCAACGACTTTCTCTGTGGCCAGCGGTGACTCGGCTGCAAATTTACGGATTTCCGCCAGGACCTTCTTTGCCCGCTCCTCATCATCGAACAGGGCGCCGAGCTGCATCTTGAATTGCTCGACCGATGACCCGGCATCGTTGAACTGTTTGGCGACTGCGAGCCCACCCAGACCAAGGAGCGCCGTTCGGAGGTTGAACACTACTCGCCCGACCCCGACGAACGACCGCCGTATACTGCTGGCCATCCGGGTCACCGACTGCCGGATGCGACCCGTGTTCTTGCTCACGAGGTCCCGGAGCTTGGCAACTATCTCGAGGGTCTTGCGCTCAGCCATCCGCCAGGTTACTCGCTATTTCCGCATCCATGACTCTCGCCGCCTCAAGGAAGGTCACCGGCTGATCCTCGATGCCGCCAGACTCGGGAAGGAAGCCGGCCCGGTAGTAGTGATAAGCGAGGAGAAAATCCTCAAGACCGGCCATGTAGTAGAGCGGGCAGCGGTGGTGCCGCTCATCTCCAAGTATGAATGTCGCCGCCTCCGCATCCCCATCGCATCCTAGTCGCCGCCGCAACGACTCATCAGAAGGACAGCCCTCCTGATGTTCTGGAAAGCCCCCGGTTAGGAGCTTTGCGGCGATCGCGAGTTTCCCGCTTCGTCCTTGCCTAGGACGTTCCCTCCAACAATCGCCGTGGCGATTTGCTGGAGCATGTCCGACTCGATGTAGGAGTCGAGATAATCGAGGCGGTCATCATGGCCAGCCGGCAGGGGTAATTCTTCCCCGTTAGGGCTGAGAACACCCTGGATGCCGCGCAGGCCCAAGGCGGCTATTGCCTGTAGATCCGCCACAAACTCATCGAACGCTTCGATGCATTTGGACTCGTCGAGCTCGGGCTTCTCGGGTATTCCGCCATCCTCGTCGCGCTTCAGGTACTTCCCAAACAGTCGCATGACCTTGGCGTACGCACGCTTCTTGAGGCTCCCGAGAGTGACCGTAATGGTCCCTTCCTCGCCCTTGACCTCCTGCTCCCACGTCTCGTCCTTTCTCGTCCTTATCGGCATCCTTGCCCCCTGCTCCCGTCTCAGTACGAGAGAATGGTTAAGTCCTGGTCCGCGTCGCTGCTGTCGTTGAGTTGCCCGGAGAGCCCGTGCGTAACGATGCTCTCGCGCTCACCGTCCGCCACTTCGTTAAGTTGCATCTCCGGCACGTATATACGTGCACGGTTGCCAGCAGAGCTCCCGATGACCACGTCGATCACTCGCTCGGTGTCGGCGGCCCAGTCCCCGAAGAAAGCCTGCGTGGCCTCGGAGACCACCTCCGGGTCAATCGAGAACGTGGGCTCCCTGTCGGTAACGTAGTAGGAGAGAGGGTTGCTTCCACTCCGTCTCGGAGAGAGCGCCACTCCCATATCGATCTCCATCCGCTCGAAGATCGGGGAGTAGGTCCCGTAGGTGAGCACACTGCCATCGAAGACGGGAGGAGCCGTTGCGAGTGGAGAAGTGCCAGAAAGCAGACTCCCGTCCGTCTCGGAATCCCTCACCGCTTCGAACTCGGCCTCTACGTGGCAGGGCTTCGCTTCCTCGAAGACGAGCTTCGTCTTGCAGCGCGCACCCTTGGCCTTCTTGATCAGCAGCCCCTCGTAAAGGCCGATCGTGGCCGAGGCGCCACCGTAGTGGGCATCCGCCGGCCCGGCGCTCGAGGTCGCCGTGGCGCCCGAATCCTCACCGGTCAGGACCTCCGAATTCTGGAAGGTGCCGGAGAGCGACTCAAAGTAGAGTGTGGAGTCGCCGGTCTTGGTCGATTGCAGCACGCGGCCGTTTGCGCTCGAGGTGCCGCCCGTGATCCTCTCGCCAGCCTGGAAGGGGCCACTGGTGACCGCGCCTATGGCAATGGACCGGAAGGTGCCAGGGCTGAACGGACGAGCTGCCCGACCGAGCGCCGCGGGAGCTCCGCTCGAGGTCGCCGTTGCACCCGAAGTGCCACCCGTGAGGACCTCCCCGGTCTGGAGGGTGCCCGAGATCGGCACGAAGTAGACGGAAGCGGCCCCATCGGCAGTGGGAAACAGTACGCGCCCGGTTGCGCTCGAGGTTCCACCCGTGATGGTTTCTCCGTGCTGAAAGGGACCGCTAGCGATCGCGCCTATGGCAATCGAGTAGGCATGCTCAAGGCGCCACCCACCGTAGTGTAGGACCTTCATATAGTCGGGCAGCTCGGTGGCCGTGCCCGTGCCGCGGAGCTCCACCTGGAAAGAAGCCGGAGCCGTTCCTCCCCCGACCTTCGCCTTCTTGCGCCCCAGCGTCGAGCGTGCCGGGTTCCGGGCGCTCTTCTCCACAGCGGGAGAGAGTTTCGGCTCGATAACCTCGATGACGTCGGCGGCCGCCAGGGTCTCTGCAGTGCCCTCTACGGCCTCTGTCTTGAGTGCGAATTGTCGTATCTGTTTGACTTCAGGCATCTTACAAAGCCTCCTCTATCGTCACCTCGACTTGGGCCTGTGCTGCACTGGCCTCGTTCCAAGGGAACTCGTCCTCCGCGAACCGCCACTCAGAGGCGGCCGCATCATCCACTGGCTGGTAGTTGAAGACCCCGGCGCGGCCTCGGACCTCCTCATGGAGCTCTTGGAGCGTGGCGAGCTCCGCCGGCGTCGCGGTGGGCCACACCAGACTCAACCGCCTCATCTTCTGCTCGTGCTTCACTCGCCGCTGCACTATCCCGAGATCCGGCGATTGCAGCACCGCAAACTCTTCCGTCACGTCGCTCTCAATCTCTGGAACTAGGCTGAGGGTTGGCATCAGTTCGCCACCCCCGGATCGGCTACGCGGTGGCGAAAAATGATCTCAAAGGCTACCGCTACATTGATGATTCGCCCGCCCTCTTCGTCCACAGGAAAGGGGTCAACACGGCCAAGCGTCGTGTTGATCGCGTTGCCATCTCGTTGCCGGTCTTGCATCATCGCCTTCTGGATATTCGCCGCGAGCTCGATGCCTAGTGCGTCGCTGGATCGCGCATCCTCGTCCGGGTTGTGGACGGTGTATGCGTCAACGATTACCTCCGCCGCCCATTCTTGGTAGCCGGCCGCTTCCTGTAGGGGGCGCATAGGACCCCACGTGACGACTGCGCCAGGTAGACCAGACGGGAACGTCCCCTCGGATTCATAGCGCGTCACATCTTGCATCGTGATGTCGTAACCGCTGCCCGTAGCGATCGCCGCAACAGTCGTCTCGATGTCAGCAACGATGCTCTCGATGATTGCGGTCACGGTCTCTTCCCCCGGTCCCCTATTGCCTTCAACGTTCGGTTGACCGCCTTATTGAGGGCCTTTTGGCGCTTGGCTAGTAGTCGATCCCAAGCTCCGAAGAAGTCCAGCCGCGGGTCGAGGTGTGTCCGCTTCACGCCTACCGCGATCAGCTCCTTAATCCCCCCTTGCTCTTCGTCCGGGATGACCGCAAATGTCCGGCCGCGCATCTTGATAACTTGCACGTTATGGGCCGCCTTAAGAGAGAACGCAGGGGGGAGTCCGTCGCGCCGTACTTTGTAGCGTTTCTTGAGTCGCCCTGTGGCGGTGAGCGCATCCGCGATCGGGATGAACATCTCGCCGCCTTTCTGGGGAGTGATGACACGCCCTTCTTGATGTGCCTCCAGCGCGCGAGAGCGGGTAAAGGAGCCCCCAAGAAGAGTGGCAAGGGTATCTCCCCGCCTATACTGCGCAATCTGGCTAGTGACCCAACGCTCGGCCGCACGGCGCTTAGCGGGAGTCCTAGAACCGAATGCCCGGCCCACTTCCTTCCGATGCCCCTTGAGCATCCAGAAAAGCTCGCGCTTGAACTCCCTGTGCAGAACCTTAGGGAGACGCTGCATCGCATAGCGTACAGCGCCGTCGTGAACCTTGAGCTCGGCGGACGGCATCAGGTTCCCCCTCGCACCTTCAGGCGCCACATAGCCGAGTCGTGGTAGAGAATATCGATGACCCGGCACGTCTGCACCGCACCCCCGATGATTGGGGCAACAGCAACGAGGTCCTGGCCGCGCGTAACAGCCGTGACCCCATCGTCCGCATCGTTGGGTATCGAGATCTCCATCTCATCAGCCTTGTACCTGCGCGAGGGGTCGGCACGTTCTGGATGACGCGTGACGACCGCCCGCACAGTTGTCGGAGAACCACCGTGAGGGGTGTAGGTGAGCTCCTCCCCGAACTCGTCGGGGTTGGCGAACACATTGACAGCGTCCGCCGCCCTGACGTCCTCAAAGCTCACCTCACCCTCAGGGCCTAGTCGGCACCGGTGTCGTCGGCCCCCGAAGCCTCGGCAGCTGCCGCTTCCTCAGCCGCCGCCGCTTCCTCGGCTTCCGCAGCTTCCTTAGCCTTCGCAGCCTTCGCAGCCTTCGCAGCCGCGGCCTTGCTTTCCTTCGTGGCGATCGTCACCCGACTCTCGGCGATCGCCAGCGTGACCTGCTCCACGTCGAGATCCTCGGAGAGCTTCCCCTCGAAGACCGCGTGGCCCACCTCACACTTCGTACCGCCGAGGATTATGGATCGCTTCATACGAAGCGCCATTCCTCCTCCGTCGGCCAGGCCGCAGGAGACGTCCTTGGCTGTGATCACCTGGGAAAGCCTCCGTAGGCTGATTCCCTCGGGGGCCATGCCCTGGATGGTGCCGGCCGGGGATTGCTCCCCGCCGGCCTTGACCTCGAGCTGTGCTCTTGTGCGTGCCATGTCACCCACTCCTTACGTCATCGTGCCGAGGCAGCAGGACTGCCACGCACCGTAACCCGCGCCACGGATCGCCATGATGCCGTGCTGGTGGCGGTCGGTATCGTGCTCGTAGTCCGACCCCTCAGCCTTCTTCGTAACCTCGGGCGTCCCGACCTCCTGGAGGACGAGGGGCCGCTGCGGCACGTCCAGAGCGAACACGGCGACCTTCGTGGTCCACGCACTCAAGCGCGGGCTGGCTTTGACCGTGATACCGACCTCCGCAGCCGCCAAGGACTGAATGGCATCGTCACGCTCTTTCGGCGTCCCGATGGCAGCAGCCGCAAACGGTCGCCACAGACTCAACGGCACCGTCACGAGGAACTGGCTCGCCAGCTCGTTCATGTACTCGCCCTGGTCATCCGTGAAGGCCACAATCTGCTCGATGCACTTACCGATGACGTAAGCGGCCTCGCCCACGCTCGGATTGGTCGTGGTCCCCGCCTTCAGGGCCGGCGCATCCGAGATGTCCACACCGATGTCATTCGACTGAGTTGTGCCCGTGTCCTTCCCCGTCGGATGGTCCGTGTCGAAGAAGTACTGCTCGTCATAACAGGCCGCCGACTCACCACCGGCGATCAGGGCGAACACCAGCGAGAGCCATTGCTGGTCGGATCGCCGAGGGAGTGACTGCACACGGTCGTCGATCAGACCGAGCTTCTGGTAGCGCAGCCAGTCCTTGAGGATGTCGATCGTCGCCTCATACTTGACGTTCTGGATCTCGAACGTGAACTCGCCGATCTCGGCAGCCGCACGCTCACCGAGCCACTCCTGCATCTTGGGAGCGGTCATCAGATCCGCGTACTTCTCCGACGGCGAGTTGGACTGCATCGGCGTGCCGCCCAACACCAAGCCCCACACCCATGCAGGGAGCTCGGTGCGCCCGAGGTCATTGAGGATCATCCGGTGGATGGTCCGTGACGTGATGGTTTCCTGAAGTGGCATCTTCTCTAACCTCCTTCCACCGTCGCCCTACGAGGGTACGATGATGCCCTTCTGCTCGAGGGCGTCGATCACGGCGTTGAGCTTGGCTGCAGCCGTGTTGTATTTGCCCGCAGCGGCGTTGTACTTGCCCATAGCCGCGTTGTACTTCGTCGCCAGGGCGTTCAGGTTGGTCGCGGCGGTGTTGTACTTGGCCGCTGCGGCGTTGTACGCGGTGCCGACGGCGTTGATCTTCGTGCCGAGAGCGTCGAGCATTCCCTCTATCTCGGTGTCACTGAACGACGCGTTAGCGTCGTGCGATGTCACAGCATCCGTCGGAGCACTCACCGAGGCATCCGCTGCCGAATCCGTCGCACCGTCCACCGCCGCGTCCGTCGCCGCGTCCGTCGCACCGTCCGCGATCGCCGCGAGCGGCTGATTGGCGATGTACCGAACGAGCGTGAGGCTCCGGGTCGCGTCGTACAGAATGGACTCGCCGATGTACGAGTTGCCGGACCTGGTCGTAGTGAAAGTGTCGTCGTCGCTCGCATGGACGGGCTTGCCCACGTCGTCCACACCGTCGATTCCCGTTACCGGGAGCCAGGCGTAGCCCTCCGAGCGACAGTGCGCACGCTTGTCGCCAGCAGAGCCACTCGAGTTGTCCGCGCGCGCGGACGCGAATCCCATGAACGGATCGCCGGCCTCGAGAGGCCTTGCGTATCCACTGCCGTTGTTGCCAGCCGCAGCGCCGGAAAAGATAATGTCCGACGCAATGACCGGCGGGTCGTTGTTGCTGATGGTGTGCCCGTAAACACGGGGCTTATCTGCTGACAGAGTTGCCATTTCCTCTTACCTCCTTCGCCTCGAGGCCCTTACTAGGCCCGGGCCGGCTCCTTCCGCTCCTGCACCAGCGCGCGCTCAAACCGCACCGCCTGCTCCGCGGAGGTGTACTTACTCTTCAGTGCCTCGTCGCCGTCCTCGTAGGCCGCTTTGACCTCGGCCGCGTCGAACTTCTTGCCGGCACCGTCGTCCGTGTTGCCGCCAGCGAGAGCCTCAGTGTCCTCGCTGCGGCGCTTCGTGAGATCGACCTTCCGGAGCTTGCGGTCGCTGGCGAACAGAAGCAGCTGGGTGGCCGCCTCGGTCGTGCCATCACCGATGCACTGATCGATGAGCTCCTCGTGCTCCGGGTAGTCCGCCTTGAGTGCCGTGAGCGCAGTAATGCGAGAGCGCTCCTCCTCGCGTGCCTTCACCAATATCGCTGCCGCATCGGGGGAGGCTGCTCCGGTCTGACCCGCTGCCGCTTCCGCCTCAGCCGCCTTATCGGCTGCCGCCTTGGCCTCAGCCGCCTTCTTGTCGGCTGCCGCCTTCTCGGCCGCTGCTTTCTCTTCGGCTGCCTTCTTCTCTGCTTCCGTCTTGTCTGCCATAGCCCTTGCCTCTCCTGTGCTTGGTTCTGCCAGCGTCGCGTCGAACTCAACGCGGCTCTGGATCTTGTCCACCAGGCCCTTCTCCTGGGCCTTGGTCGCGATGAAGACCCGGCCGTCACCTACTTGTCTGGCTTCGGCCTCGGTCATACCTCGGTAAGTCGAAATCGCCTTCGTGAAGAGGCCGTAATAGTCGTCAACCTCTTCTTGGATGACCTTCTGCTCGGCCTCCGTGAGCGGTGTGTCGGGATGGCCGGCGCCCTTATGCTCGCCGGCTTTGATAATCGTCGTCTTGATGCCGTAGTTGTGCCAATGGACGCTCCAGTCATCCACGGCCGCGTACACACCGATCGAGCCCACCTGCGCCGCCTTGCTCGCCACCACCTCATCCGCTGCCGACCCGAGCCAGTAGGCTGCGGACGCCATCAGGCCATCTGTGTACGCGACCGTAGGCTTGGTCGCGGCGTGTATCTCATCCGCGAGGTCTGACACTCCATCGACACCGCCCCCCGGAGAGTCGACGTCGAACACGATCCGTTCCACAGACGGCTCCGCAAGCGCGCTCTGGAGATCGGCGCGTACCCCCTCGACGGAGGTGCCGCCAAGCAGGAACCCGAAGAAGCCCGTAATCGGTCGCCGGCGGATGTATCCACGGATCGGAATGACTGCCGTACCGTGCTGCACTTCCATCCCGGCGGTCGGACGGTCCCCTTTCGGTGTCCTTGCCTCGAGTGGTTTGTCCACCTCGCCGGCATCTTTTCCGCCCTCAAGACGGCGCGTGACGGTTTCCACCAGCGCCCGCAGCGCGGACGGTTCAAGAGCCCAAGGACGCGCAAACACTTCGATGATCTGGCTCACGCTGCCTTCTCCTCTTCGTTCTCGCGCTCACGTACAGCATCAAGTGTCTGATGAACTGGGCTCGGGCCGTCGAGGACGACCCCTTTCCTCTCGGCGTAACGCTGCTCGCGTGATCGCTGGTCGATGATGGCCTTCCAGTTCCGACCTTGCCCGGCGGCCTCGATGCTGAGAGACGAGATGCCCATGTCCACCGCTGCCTTGGACGCGGCGACTTCCTTGACGGGATCGACGTACCCGGAGCCAGGGCCGCTCCACACGGCGTTGTAATAGAAAGCCTTGCGCCGAGGGTCTCTGATCGAGCCACGCGGCGGCTCGAGATCGCCGGCAAGGTAAGCCTCCTCCATCACCTCACGCCAAACTGGCTGCGCAAAGCGGCACGCCGTCATCTCCCTTTCGCTGCGGTAGAACTTCTGCGTGAGCTGCTGCGCTTGGCGACCGCTGGAAAAGTTGGTCTTTGAGAAGTCCCGGGCGAGATGCTCGTAGGTAACATTGGCGCCAGCCGACATTTTCCGCAGTAGAATCTCCACGAAAGGCGGAAACGCATCCCCAGGCCGGTTGGGGTTGAATGAGTGCGGCTTCTCTCCCTTCCTCAAGCGGGTTATCAGGCCCGGCTCGAGGTACTGCTCCTTGTTGCCATCGATATCGGTCTCTCCCGGAACCGCAGCAGCAGCTAGATTGGGATCGGCCTGCTCAAGGAACATCGAATAGCAGGCGCCCACCTGAGCGGTCACCAATTCGTACTTGAAGAGCTCGCCTAGCTGGTGAAACGTCTCGAGGTCTGGAGACAGATGGGGAACACCGCGCGTCTGGCCGACCCTCAGTGGGCGGAAGACGTGCAAGATCTCTGAGGCCGGTACTCGGACGAAGGCACTCCTGCCCCGAGTAACCCGCCCCTCGGCCGGATGCTTCTTCAGCACCCAGTATGCCTTCGGCGAGCCGAAGGCATTGCACTCGATGCCGTGCTTCATCATCCGGTTGTTGGGGAGCATACGGATGATGGAACGATCGGGGGACACGACCCGGTCGGGATCGATCATCTCGTACATCGGGGAGTAGGGCGTGCCGCGTTCCCGCATGGCGATCTCGGTGCGTCGCACGCGGCGGGCGAAGAACTCCCCATCTTCCAGGACGGCGCGGTAGCCTAAGCGCTGTACGGCATCGAAATCTAGAATCCCGCGAGCGTCCGCGTGAGGGCACCACAACTCGAAGAGGTCCTCAGCCTGGTCCTCGAACGCCTCTGCCTCCTCTTCGGTGATCCCAAGCGCCGTCGTATTGACGCTTGAGTGTGGCGTCAGGCCCGTCCCTACGACGTGATCGACAATCGAAGCGACAACCTGTGCGTAACCGTCGTTACGGAGAAGGGAGCGTGACTTGGCCCGGAGCTCGGTGAGGTCTGGGAGAATGTCCGTGTCGGCGGAGCCGAGCGTCGGTATCCAGTTCTGGTTGAGCCGGTTGCGGCGCGCAGAGTCGTATCCCCCCGTCAACGCCTGCATCGCCTGGGCAGCCGCACGGTCCTGCAGACGATAGACCAAGGCCCTCGGAGAGAGGTAGCCGATCGCTCGATCAAGCCGACTCGCCGTGAACTTCTTGCCGGGCACTATAAGGCCCTCCGGAAGTGCGCCAGCGTTTGGCCGGACCCAGACGTCATCGCGCCCACCATCTCTCGCAGGTACTCGATGTACCGACGGAGTTCCTCCGGGCTCTTGCGGATGAAGCGGCCGTCGGCCTCGCGGTACTCCACGGCACCGCCGCTGCCGGCCATCTGCGTGTCATAGACCGTCTCAGCCGCCTCCAGACGAGACTGGTATGTAGCTAGAGTGGTAGCCATCCACGTTCAGGATGGCTGAACACGGGCGACGGGGAAGAGGCGCTTTCCTACGCTGTAGGAATTTTCTTCACAATCTGCTCTCGCGAGGGGAAGTTTATCCGGCAACGGGTACACCTGTGATACCGAATGCGCCACCCATCGGCCGGCGGGAGCGTCTTCGTGGTCTTGACCTTGTCGCCCTGCTGGCACTCCGGGCAACAAACTGTCTGGAAGGCGACGGGGCTTTTCTTCCCCCAGTAGCCCGGATGCTTTCCAGTTTTGGGCGCCTCTTCCTTACGCAGGGGCCGCTGGCCGAACCATCCCTCCCGGCGCTCGTCCATCCACGCCGTCATCGGCCCATCCACCTGCCGCCTCGGTCCTCGAACCACCCGCTCTTCCGGCCGCTCTCATCGGGCGGCTCCGGCGGCCGCGGACCCCGACGGGCCACCTCGAGGTGCTCCTGGGTAAGATGGCTCACCCCGAGCATGTCGGCGGTCGCGTAGTTGTAGACCTCGCAATCCCAGTAGTGATTGGCCTGCCGCCCTTTCTTCGTCCTCCACTCGTAGCGCTGAGCGCCGGTCTTCCGGTTGCGAATTATGACCCGCTCCTCGGCGGTAACCTGCAGCTTGTACTCCTCGTCTACACCCTCGAAGACGTAGAAACGGCCGCGCATCCCCGGGGCGGCCGTCATCGCGGCCTGCACTTTGAGCTTGTAGTGGTCTACGTCGAGCCACCAGAGGATCAGGCCGCCGGCAATACCACGGCCCTGCTGGTCCTTGTCCTGCCGGCTGGCCCGGAAGAAGCCAGACGACAGTGCCTTGTTGGACCCCTTGATGGGGCGCAAGATCTCGGGAAAGCGCCGGCAGAAATCGTAGACGTCCACCGTGAACGCGCCCGAGTCGATCGAGATACCCCGCGGCCGCATCATCTCCCCCGTGTCCTCGCGCGGATACTCGGCGTTCAGAATCTCGTCTATGACACGCTGCCAAGGGTCGAAATCGCTGCCGTCCGGCGGGGGGACGAGCAGCCGCTCCACCTTCCCCCGATCCACCAGCCAATTGGTCCCGCCGAGTCCCCAGGCCCGCACTGAGTACCAGACGTGATCCTTCTGCACGTCGATCGCCGCCGTCAGGAAGACAGCATCTGCGGGCACTGTGCCCTCCTCATACGGCAGCTCGAGAGTCCCGATCTGATCGCTCTTGGTCTCCTGCTGCACCTCCCGCCACACCTCGGCCAGCCTGGAGTTGGCGAAGTTCTGCAGCTTGGAAATATCCTTCCTGACCTCGAGCCACTCGGCCACGAGCTCGCTCCAGTCGAGCCACGGAGAATAGAGGGAAGAGATGTGGTAACCGCGGTGGGTCGTCACCGGGGGCGTTCCTTTCACCTTGCCGTCTGGTCCGACCCTGCAAGGATTCTCATCAGAGCCCGCCGGGCACCACACGCCCCGCTCGAGCATCTTGGGCTTGTGCCCCTCGAAGATCTTCTCAGCGCAGTGTCGGCACTCGTACCAGGCCAGTTTCTGAATACGGATGACGTGTGAGTTGCGCTCCTCCTCCGGCCACTTCACCCCCGGGCCCTTCCCCTTTCCTCCCCAGACGAGCGGCTGGTAGCGGTGGCAGTGCGGGCACGGCACCCAGTAGTGACGCTTGTCGGAGGCCTCGAACTCCGAGTGGACGTGCCCGTCCTCCGTGGTCGGTGTGCTTATGACGAGGAGCTTGCGACTGGTCTTGAAGGTATCGGTGCGGTCCCACGCCAGCGTGATCGGGTTGGCCTCCTTCCCGGTGAACTTGTCGATCTTGTCCACCTCGTCGATCACCACATAGCGACAAGGAAGAGATGCCAGTTTGGAAGCCGTCGGCCAGGCAAGACGCATCACCATCTGGTCCAGCATCAAAAACCGGCCACGCAAATCGTTGAGCCTGCTCGTGGTGTGGCGCGTGACCTGTGGGGTCTCGTTGATCAGCGCCCTCAAACGCTCGCCGGCGATCCCCGTGGCGTCATCCTCGGTCGGCATGACGTAGAGCAGCGGCCCCGGCGCCTGGTCGATGATGAAGCCGACGACATTGAGCAGGAGCTCGGTGCCGCCGATCTGGGTGGCCTTCTGAACGGTAATGCGCTCGACCAGAGGCTCCGCGAGCGAGTCCATGATCTCGCGCAGGTAGGGTGTACGGGCCGTGCGCCACTGGCCGGCCTCGTTCGAAAACTTGGGCTCGAGACGACGGTAGTCGTCCGCCCACTCGCTGGGAGTCAGGTCGTCCGGCAGCCGCCAGACGTCTTTCTCTTCGTTAGTCCAGACCTCAGCTAGACTTGTCGCCCTCGGCACTCCCCGCCATCACCTTCTCTCCTCTCACCATCATGCCTTCTGTCCAGCAAACTCTCGGATCAGGGTCTTGAACGTATCATCGAGCAGCACGAACGCTTCGCGCACATCCATCCCGGCAAGCTGAGGGGCCAGCCGTTCCGGCAATTTGAGCAGCGCCCGCTTGAGCACCAGCACTCGGGCCTTCAGCATCTCGTCCACGTCTTCTTTTGAGATCAGCCGGCCGAGGAGCTCCTCGCGCTCCAGTCGAGCCCGCTCAGCCTTGTGCTCTGTGAGATCCGCATCCGCCTTGACCTTCCGGGCATGGTCACTCAGGGGGAGATCGCCCTGCTCACCGTCTCCCGCAGCTTCCGCCGCTCGCTCCCGGACCTCCTTCTCGGCCTGCTTCGCGGCCGCTGAACGCCTCGGCTTGCGCGGCCTCTTCTCCGCAATCCCTGGTGGCCGTCCGATCCGGCTAGACGCCTTCTTCGGGGTAGCCGTAGAAGTCGTAGAAGTCCCCCGACTTCTACGGGAAGGGGACACCTTCTTCTTCGCTGGAGCCTTCTTAGCCTTCTTTTTAAGGGGTTTCTTGGCCTTTGACTTCCCCTTTTTGGCCTTCTTGGTACTCATCTAGGCCGACTTCTATCATTTCGTGACGAAAAACGCCGGAAAGCTCGGCCCCCTTCCTACCCGCAGGTATGAGTTACGCCGGAGGACCCGCTGCGTCATTGGCATGGTCCTTGTCCAGCGCCTCTCCGCCGACCCGACCCGCTTCCAGCTCTTTGCGCAACCGTACGTTCTCCGCCTTCAGTGCGCTCATTGGATGCTCTGGGCACCGCTCGACGTGCTCTTTCAGCGCGTCCGCCATCGTCGCTGGCACCTCGTCATCCGGTCCGTAACGATGGCCACAGTAAACACAGTTGATGTACATCCCAGCCTGCAGGTCGTTCACCCATCGCTGCCACGGCTTCTCCGCGTCATAGGCGGCAGCGTCGATGATAGGCGCCACCGTCATGACAAAGCAGATGCGACAGTCACACTTCGGATCATGCTCAGCGTCACCGATTGTTTTGTAGACCCCGAGAGCGTCCGCGATAGTCTCCGCCGCGCGCCGCGCTACTTCTCGCACTTGATCGCTCATGTCTCTATCCTCTTGAATCCGATCGGCCATACCCAATCGTTCTTTGCCCACGGGTAGCCGCGCTCGGCGTTGATCTGATCCCAAAGGAATGCGTACGCGTCCACGGGGCTCTGCCGCCACTCATGCCAAGGCCAACCCGAGTCATCGCTTCCGGGAAGGCCGTCGCGGTCAGGAACCCCGTACTTGTACATTCGGCCCTGGTCCTTCGAGAGGCAGGCCAGGCCCTCGGCAATCGCGTCCTCTGGGCTGATCTCCTGCACCCGCTCCACTCGTACCTCGGCGATGTCCCGTAGGATGCGACAGGCCCAGCGAGGCATGTGGATGGATGGACGCCAGCGGCCTCGCTGGCTCTCAATGCACCCCCCGTCAACGTGACCATCTGCTCGATAGAAGGTGCAGTCGCCGCCATCGTTGCCGCGGTATATGTCGCGCGGCTTCACGTCGTCGTACATGAAGTGCACGGCCCAGTTCTCCCGCAGCCACAAGCGGTCGCCTACCGCCCATATCGGATGGACGTGATGCAATGGTAGGTGGCGGCACGCAGGCGCGTCACACGGAACGACCAGGCCGGGAGCACGGTCGCCGACGTGGGGGTACGCCTCCGACAATGCGAGGTGCTCCCAGTGCGCGGCGCTTACCCGCTTGCCATCCACCAGGGAGGTCATGCGCGTGACTACCCGCCGCGTCTGGGTCTTCAGGTTCTCCAGGGTCGCGCGCACCATCGGGCCTGAGAATAGAAGAGGGTGTTCTTTCACGCGGCCACCTCCGGGCACTCGTCCCATGTGCGGCCGTCGAGTAAGCGGCCGGCTGCCTTCTTGCCGACGCGGGCCATTCCACCGCCGTTGGGCAGGGCGTGATACCGGGGGGAGTCCGTCGAGATGCCCATTATCGGATCGGTCACGTCTATGTCGGCTGCCGGTTGCCACTCCCCCCACTGCTTGAAGAAGAACGGCACCCCCGCCTCTTGGCACTGGTCCCTGACAGAACGAGCCCAGTCTGGATGCATGGGACGCGCGCCGGGGCCGCTCTCGCCGCCGCAGATGACCCAGTCGATGCCATCCAGTGAAGTGCCGCGGAAACCGCTCTCCTGCTGGTAGATGCCCGTCCGCAACCGCACGGGGGCCAGGGCGGGTTCATACGAGATGAAGCGCACGGCGGCCGGCGTTTCTAGCAGTAGCGGTATCCGCTCGTCTGCCGTGGCCTGGTCCTCTATGGAGACTCCGAGCCAGACGTTGGGGAGAGGCCACGCGCCGCTCCGAGGCAGCGTAACGTGGTTCTGATCCGTGTGCTTCGCCAATGTACTGGCAGCAACAGAGTCGATCTCGAATAGCACCGTGTTCTCACTAAGGTATGCGCGCATCCTCTCGGGGCGCTTGGTCAACACTTGAAACGTGTGCTGCGGAAGGAGCGACATCACGGCAAAGACACCGTCAACGAACTGAGTCGGCACGTCCTCGTGAAAAAGATCCCCCATGGAGCATACGAACACCTTGCGGGGCTTGCGCCAGTGGAGAGGGTGGTCGAGGCGCTTGGGATGGCAGCGCACATCAGAAAACGCTCTCGGCCGAGTTAGCCCATCGGCTTCGCAGCATTCAGCAACCGTGACGGGTAGCCTGGATACATCTTTGCCGGTTATTCTCAGGACATCGGGGTATTGTTTCGCCCAGAACCGCCCTGCCATCATCTTCGCCCAGCAGTTCGCGCAGCCCGCAGAGACCGCAGTGCAGCCGGTCGCCGGGCTCCACATCTTGTCCCACCACTGGCCTGACGTGTCTCCCATTAGGCTGCCCTCAATTCCCCGAGCTCGCGGATCTCTGTAGGCGTCATGAATGCCAACGCAGCCACGGCCTCGGGTGGGTCTTCGTTGAACGCCTCGCCCCAATCGACGCCACAGGCAAGGCCGTGGATATACCCATCGCCATTCTTTAGAACGGCCTGGACGAACGCCCAGCAGCGAGCGCAGTAGCGGTAGGTGTCTACTTCTCCATCCCACTTGCCAAAACAGTTCATGTAATGCTCGCCCGACTGAACGACGTGCTTACAGGCGCAGCAGTTGTGCTGTTTGCGAGCGCGGCGCCAGGTGTCTCGCTGAAACTCCGGGCCTTCGTCGATGTCGCACATCAGGCTGCCTCCAACGCGCCTACAACAGCCGGCAGGGTTCCGGCTATGCCGCCCCAGCACATGCGGTACATGAGCTCGGGTTCAAGCCGCTCTGGTGAAAAGACGACGACAGGCTTGTGGGCCCCCGCGGCCCAGCCGGCTTCTAAATGCGCGCTCCGACCACAGGGCAACACGAGCACAACGGCGTCACACTCCCTGAGCCCGCGCATATCGCTCTCGAAGCCACCCACCGCAATAGGGTGGTCGAGAGATTCAGCAAACCGCTCCGTGGACCATCCCAGCCAGTCGGGATCGATGTCACTCCAGTGGAAACCGTAGCCACGGTCACCAGGTTTGGCCGGGTTACTCCCGTCCCAATCCGCAGGCTTCCGAAAGTCGTAGACCTCGAAGGCAGCCGCTCGGAGCCACTCTACAACCTCTTGCTGATACGGATTGCGCCAAGACGACGCGACATAGACCTTCATGCTGCTCTCCTCTCTCTCTCGTATGCCTACATTTCCAGCAACGGCGGCATCGAGCCGCTGTTGTATGACTCCGTGATCTGAGGGACCATGAACTCGCCGACTGTCTTCCCGTTCGGTAGGACGATCTGCGCCATGAACTCCTCGTCGAACACAGTGATGCCGGACTCCACGGCCTCGAGCTTCGCCTTGATCAGTAGCGCGAGGGAACGCCATTTCTCCCGACACGCCTGCTCCCATTCCTTCAGAACGCCCGCTGGCGGTCTCTCTAGGCCACGGTCGGGAGTGTGGGTGAACTCGCGGCTGTCCCGCCGCGGTAGTGGAAGAATAAACTTCACCCGCCGATCAGCGATGTTGAAGGCCACCAAGGCACGGTCAGGTGTCGTCCCGTACACGAATTCGGTCGCGCCGTAGCGCTGTAGCGTCCGCTCGATCTCTGCCTTCGATTTCTCGACCGAGACACTGGTGCCCTTTGCGTAGATAGTCATGCCGCGCGCCGCTCCCGCTCGTATGCCTGGCTGTAGACGTTCATCGCCGTGGTTAGGTCCACCTGATAGATCTCCTCAAACCGCGCACGGCTCGTCGCGTGGCGACCCATTGAACTTTCGATGTTGCGGACCATCGTCCCCCGGTGATGGCGGGCGCAAAGCGGGACCGTCTTCCGGTCATGCCAGTCGCTGCCGCTCCCCATCATCTTCGCCGGCTCGTGGTGGAGCTCGACAGCCCCGTAGTTGCAGACCAAGCAGGGCCAGGTCGCCAACCACGCGAGATACTCAGGTTCCGTACGCTCTCTACGAGCTGCTCGCTTTCGTTTCTTGCGAGCTCCTGTGGAGTCGGGCTTGTTCATGACGCCTGTAGCGGGAGTGCTTCCTGGGTGAGCCTCGAGGCCGCGATCTCGCAGTAGCGCTCGTCGATCTCGATACCGATCGATGGACGGTTGAGCTGCTTGGCCGCGATGAGTGTGCTGCCGCTCCCCGCGAACGGATCCAGAACCAAGCCCGTCGTCTCACTGTATTCGATCAGGAAGCGGAGCAGCGCGAGAGGCTTCTGGTGAGGGTGCTGCTTCGGCTCACGCGAGATGTTCTCTTCTCCCTCTCGGATAATGCCGCGCCAGAGGTGGCGGTAGACACGCGCCGGCTTCCCGAAGTTCGTCCACACCATCTCGCAGTCGGCCTGCTTCGATGGCGTCTTGTCGCAATTCTTGTCCCAGACCACCCAGCAGCGAGATGGGGGCAGATTGTCGGCACAGTAGTTACCTCCGAAGAACCCACACCGACCGAACGGAAGCCAGGGCGACGGATCAAAGGGCTTGTCGTCACCGATGATCCCCGGAAAGTTCACCGGCCGGCGCCATCTATCCTTACGCATCCACTTGGATCCGCGCTGATGCCACGAAGAGTTGTGCCGGCTGTCGTAGTTGATGCCGTACGGCGGATCCGTGAGCACGAGACCTATGCCAAGCTGCCACGACTCCAGCCACTCCAGGCAGTCGCCGTGGTAGATCGTGACGTAGTCGTCTTGGTAGTACGGGGTCACGCAGCCCTCTCCAGTAGGCGCTCGGCTTCTCGTTCGCCTTCCGCCGTCAGATCCCCGCCAAAGGACGTGTTGTCACCGGGGTCGTACCAGCCGCGATCGCACCAGGCCCCGAGGATAGAGAGTGCTCGCTTGTTCGTGAGTTCAAGAGACTGGATCGCCACTGACACGCGGTACTTTCCAGTGGTGGACGTAATCGCCGCGAGGAGCCTGTGCTCGTCTCGAGCGAATTGACGGCGCCAGTCGTTCGGGTGCGGCTGCTTCGGAGTCGGGCGGGGGTTGCCGCGGTGCCACTCGGCCTCGCCCTTCGGAAACCAGATCTCCTCGATCGTCGTCCCCAGAGCCTTCGCGTACTTGTACGCCAGGTCTAGGTTCGGAATGCTCCGGCCGAGCTTGTGACGGTTGACGAGCTGGTAGGCCGTCCCTACCACCTCACCTAGGCTGTGGTCGGTCCAGCCGTGCTTCTCCATCAGCTCCGCCATCCGGTTCAGCCGCCGGCGGATGTCTTTCGGCTTCGCGCCCAACTACCGCCTCTCCTCAAGCCACCGCATGAATCGAGCCCAGAGCACCACTCTCCAGCGGTTCCTCGACCAGCACACTCTCATGCCGTCCTCCACACCCGCACGCCGCCCTCGACAGTCCGGACGGTGTACTTCTCACCGGGGTACGCGACCACCCGGCCTCGCGCGGCCCAACTCACCCGACGCTCAATCGTCTGCGTCTTAAAGAGAGGAGCGGACGGGACAAAAAAGCTCGAGCCCACGGTCATCGCAGCCCACGGGTACTTCGTCGCCTTCTCGCGCTTCAGGGGAATGCCTGTCTCTACGGCGTAGCCCATCAGGCAGCCGCCCTCACCGTCTGCGCCTCAAGCTGCCCCTCGAGCCGGCAAGCACAGTGGCAGTTGAGCTCCTCCCAGCCTGTCGCTGTCAGGTGAGCCCAGCCGTGCGCGAATGCCTCCAGGTCCCTGGCATAAAACCACGTCCCCCGCCCATACCGCCTGTAGACCTCGCCTTGACCTTCCTTGGAGCCGATCGGCTCGAGGTACAGAGGGTCAGGCTTTCCGGCTGCTTGCTCTGTCACTCCACTGTCTCCCTGGATCGTAGTCGACGAACGGTTGCTCACCGCCGCCGGCCTTCACGTCCGTCAGCCGCTTGTACGCAATTCCTCGACGGCCTGGCATGAGAGCCAGCACCGGGATCGCCTCGGCGTCCCTGCAGATCGCCCAGAATTCGTTCCACTCCGCCGGGTCCATCCGACCGTTCCTCTTGCACTGGACAGCCAGCGTGACCCCGTGGCCCACAGCGAGCACGTCAGCAGGGCCGTGCGAGCCCGCTGAGCGAACAACCAACGGGAAGCCCCGCTCCTGAAGGTCGGTCGCCACTCGGTTCTCGAAGGCCGTCCCGAGCGCCTTGTTGCGGTTGCCCTTCTTCACCAGCCTTTCTTCTTGAGAATCCACGCGTTGATCTCGACGTCACACTTGTCGTCCTTCACGAGCTCGTCGCCGCCGTCGATCATCGATCGGGGGATCCAGTCTGCGTTGTTGGTCCCTTGCTCGCGTATGAAGACCGCCTTCTCCGTTACAGCCTCAACCTCCACCGACACAATTCTGTACTCCGGCTCGCTGCTCATGCCGCCCGACCTCGTATTGCTGTGAGCCCTTCTCCGAATCGGCGCCCGAAATCTTGCTGCGCCTGGCGCTTGTCGGCGGTGAAGTCCGCAACCATCGCCGGCCAGCCACCCCAGTCGTCCACCACGTACGCAAGCACCGGATCATCGGCAGTAAGGTCGGCATGCTTCGCAGGGGATGCGTGGAGGCTGTTCTCGACGTGCTGCAGAACGACGTCCCCGGATCGCCGCGGCCTTCCCCTGTTCTTGGTTCCCCCATTCCCCCGGCTGGAAGAAGTCCCAGGTGGAAATAGGGAGGGAGTCTCAGAAGTAATCTTAGAAGTGTTGGCGCGTTTGCCGCCATCTTGTTGGCTGGTTTCCCGCCGACTGTGTTGGCGCGTTTGTCGCCTTCTAGATGGCGCGTCTTCCACTTGGTGCGTTTCCCGCAATCTAGATGGCGCGTTTGTCGCCAACTGGGATGTGAGCTCCTCAGTGTCGAGCCGATACCAGAGCTTGGCTGGAGCCCCGCGGCGCTCCTCTTCGAGTAGCCCGAGCTTCTTGAGACGCTTCCTTGCGTTCTCCTGCTCCGCTCGGGTCAATCCCGTCTCTTCCTCCCACTGTTCCCGGGTCTTCCACCACCAACCGTCTCGACCCTCTGGGCAACGCTTGTGCCAATAGAGAGCCTGTCCGAGCATCACGGCCGCGTTCGTGCTGCCCGTGAGCCGCTTGAAGGCTGGATGGAATGCGATCGGCCGATCGAACTGCTCAACCACCGCTGCCGCGTCTACTGATTCCTTCTCCGCCACCACATCACCCCCTGAGCGTCCCTCAGGCTGCTGTTGGCCTTCCCCTGCGCTTTCGAGGTGGTCCAGGCGCAACCACCCTGGTCCGCAGCCCGCGCGGGTGTGTGTTCCTACGCTTTGGGCGCGGCGCGCCGGCCATGAAACCGTGGTAGTTCAACTCCGCAGCCGCCCGGATTCGGCGGATGGGCATCGGATTCTGCGTGAGCACCTCGATATTCTCCATGAGAGTCTCGAAGTCCCAGCCGGTCACGGGGGCTTGCTCGTTAGGACGGCCGCGGAAAGGACGCGTCGTGAAGTAGCGAAGAGCCTCCTCTCTCGCCCGCTCACTGCCGGAGGTGAGTTTCCTCCACGCGTCCCCTATCACCGCGACGTAGAGCTCAACGAGGCACTGGTGATCAGGATCGACCGCACGGAAGCGAGAGAGGTAGTCCTCCACGCTAGTCCGGTCGTCCCATGGGTCGTCGTACTGTCTTCTCGCCATCAGTTTCTCCTCTGTTTCATTCTCAACTGCGCGGCCGCGATCTCCCCCATGTCCGTGGGCTGCCAGGTGATCGCCGGCGCCTTTCCAACGCGGCACTGGCGCCGCTCACACTGCTTGACTAGATTCGGCTCCACCTGCTTGAGGTCGGGTAATCGGCGGGCGATCATGTAGCGGTCAGCGGCAAACTCCTTGGCAAGCTCCGCGCTCGTCACGGCCTCTCCGTAGCACTGCCACCAAGACTGCAGCATCAGCAGGACTTCCTCGGCCTGGGCGGGCAGCCTCCCCGTCTTCCGCATCTGGTCCTCTGCTTCCCTCGAGGTAGACGGGTCGGTGAACTTCGAACGCGATGGGAGTTGGTCATCGAAGAGCGGCCCAAGGCTCGGCCTACCAGCATAGGTGCTCCCGCTCATCTGACCTCCTCACCTCTTGCCAGTGCACGGCACTCCTCCAGCGCTTGCGCGTGGATCGCACCCTTCTGCTCGTGCGGCTCACCAGACATAATCGACGGCCACTCACCCGTGTTCAGCACCTGCCCCGGCACAACCACGTAGCGAGGCAGATGACGGCGGATGGGGCCACCGGTCTCGACCGTGTAGACGACGCCTTCCTCGCTCACTTCGCGCGTCACCGGCCACTCGCCTATTTGGAGCTCGGCCGTCACGGGATGAACCAGATCTCAGCAACCACCAGCGCTGCCACGAAAGGAATTGAGACGCAGAACACAAACCCGTAGAGCAGGGCGTTACCAGCTACGTAGGTCAGGCTGTCCCCAGCCTCGATGAAGTCGGAGCAGGTCATGCGCAGCTAGAACCTGCAGGGCATGAGCACGCCGTAGCCGTCGTCGGGTCGGTTGACTGACACCAAGATGGGCTCTGTCTCGTCGTCGCCGAGAGACAGTTTGACGATTGCTACCTTGCCACCCATGCCCAGCGCACGCGCGAGCCGTAGGAGCTTCGCCGCATCGAGCGCGATCTCGAAGTGGGGCTTCCGTTCCTTCACGGGACCCGTAATCTCGTCGGTGGCGGGATACTTCTGCTCGGCAGGAATAGGCGCACCGACACTCCTACCGCCGCGCCTCAGTTCGACGGTTCCCTCCCCATTCACCACCTCCACCAACTGGTGGGCGAAGTCACGGCCGCCGAGCTTTGTGCCCGCCTTCGCGATGTCTGACGGGATCAGCACGGATTCATCGCACGGCTCCGTGGGAATCAGGGCAAGAGCGGACCCATCCGTCGCCTCAGCCCAGCCATCGGGCCGTACGTGAACAGCCTGGAGATTGGAGCGGGTCGGGTCCTTCGAACACGCATGGTGTAGCGTCAGTACGTCGTTCTTCACTTCCGTCTTCACGTCTCGTTTCTCCTATGTGTGGGTAGCGGCTCCCCTCCCCGCACGAGGGAGCCGCGGATTAGCGGGGAGGAGGGCTTGATGACAGCCCCGCGGGGCGCATTGTGAATCCACCCACGGCGGAGAGGAGGTGTTGTCCCCGTCCGTCGAGATGGTTACGGGGTGGTGTTGCCCCGCCGCCGTGGGTGGACGATCAAGACGAACGGACCCCGCCCCTGGAGGAGAGAGTTGGGACGGGGTCCGATACTGTGCCAGCGCTGGTTCAACCTCGCCGCATGCCCTCAACACAGCCAGCAGCAGGCACAGAAAGATGGGATGAAAGGGAGAAAGCGAAAGTCTACGCGAACCCCCGCAGGGGTGCGTGACGCACTTCACACTAGCGCAGAGCGTCAGAAAGTTTTCTCGCAGCCGCCGAGCGGCCCCCTCACCGGGGTTGTGCCCTCCGGTCAAAGGCCCCGTCGGCGGCCACGAGACCGCTCCCTCGCAGGGGCGGACCCCGGACGAAAGACGGTTTACGTGGGTGGCAGCGCGGACATGAAGCGACCGCAGCGGATCGCGAGCGCTACCGCGCTTTTTCTGGATGCTGGCGCCCCCGGCATGACTCGAACATGCGACACCAGGATTAGGAATCCTGCGCTCTATCCACCTGAGCTACGGGGGCGTACGTAGGCGCTACGGCTGATTAGTAGCCAAAGCCGGCCGGCCGGGCAACCTGGTCGCCACCCTACCCCAGCGGTGGTTTCCGTTCGGTCCAGTTGGCGGCTTCCTCGAGCTGGGCAGAGACGCGGATGAGTCCGGCCTCGTCCCAGGGGGCGCCGACGAGCTGCACGCCAGTGGGCAGCCCCGATTCACTCCAGTGCATCGGCAGAGAGATCGCTGGTTGCCCCGTGATGTTGAACAACGGGGTAAACGGCGCCATCGTCGATGCCTTGGCGAGCGACGCGGTCGGATCCTGTTCGCTTCCCTCCCAAAGCCAGCCGATCTCGGGTGGCAGAGTCGCGCAGGTCGGCGTGAGCAGGATGTCGAAGTCGCGTCCCCACGAGGCGACGATAAGCCGTGAAACGATCTGCAGCCCCAGCACTCCCCGTACATAGCTGATGCTGTCCATGGCCAGAGCCTGCTCGCGCAGGGCGGCATTCAAGGGCTCGATCTTGTCCCACTCCTCGACGTCCCAGTAGGCCGAGCCGGTGTTCCAGACCACCATGAACGCAGGCATGATCTCGGCAGGCTCAGGCCACTCAGGCGTTCCCTCGAAGACGTCGTGGCCGAGCTCTTCGAGCAAAGAGGCTGTCTTTTCGACTGCGGTTACGCACTCGGGGTCTACCGGCACGCCGGTAGGGGCCTCGGTAGTGAACGCGATGCGAAGCTTCCCCGGCGCTGCGCCCACTTCCTCCAGGAACGGTCGCTCGGGCGCAGGGGCGTTGTACCAGGCGTGCGGGTCCACTGCGCTGATGGCATCCAGGACGGCCGCCGTGTCGGCCACCGTATGCGAAACGCACCCTTCCACCGCGCCACCGTGCATGACGTCGGAGACCAAAGGCCCCATGGAGACACGTCCGCGGCTCGGTTTGAGCCCGACCAATCCGGTGCATGCCGCGGGAATGCGAATCGAGCCGCCACCATCGTTGGCGTGAGCCACAGGGGCCAGGCCCGCGGCCACGGCCGATGCCGCGCCTCCGCTCGATCCACCCGGCGTGCGGCCGGTGTCCCACGGGTTGCGGGTCGCGCCGTAGGCGTCGTTCTCGGTAACACAGACGGTACCGAACTCGGGCGTGTTGGTCCGACACATGAGCAGGAATCCGCCGCTCTTGAAGCCCTCTACCACCGCGGCGGTCGTCGAGGCGACACGAGACAGCGTCGCCTTGCACCCATAGGTCGTCGGCCAATCCGTCACGTCGGTAAGGTCCTTGACCGGTATCGGAACTCCATGAAACGGTGCGAGCTCCCCTCCGGCCATGACCGCATCGGTGGCGGCCTCGGCCTCACGGCGGAGCTCTTCGTCGCGGCGCCAGATGATGGCATTGAGCTCGGGATTGAGCCTGTCGATACGGTTCAGATAAAAATCGACAACCTCGAGCGGACTGATCTCTTTGCGCTTGATCGCTGCGGCCAGATCCAAAGCGGATGTGAAAGCCTCCATGACGTACTCCCTTACGGACGGATGTCGTTTCGTTTACACGCTCGTCGCGGCGACGACAAGGCACGGTCTCGACCGACAGCCTGCCGAGAGTTCCGGCGAAGGTGGTTCCGGTCGCGTCCGGCTGCGTTTACAAAGCAACGTCCATTAGCGCCCTGAATGGTGACCGGAGCCCAGTTTCAGTCCTTGAATGCGAGCTCGCCGAGCGGCAGCCGGTAGCGGCGCATGAGGAGATAAACGGCGAGCGCTCCCATACGGCGCCGCCCCTGGATCTCCTTGCGCTGATGCCAGACCTCGGGCAGGCGTCTGAGAGCAGACGCGTAGGCTTTCACCAGAATGACGAGCAGCTCGCTTCGCGAGTAGTCACGAGCGAACTTGCTGGAAACGCCGCGGCCCGAGGCGGTAGCGAATGCTTGGGCCGAGTAGCGGGCGAAAGTGTACAGGGGGCTCAGGAGCAGCAACCGCAAGGGCAATAGTTTGATGGCGTTCCAGATGCGGTTTCGCTCCACGTGATAGGCCTTGAAGGCTGAGTGATAGCCGCTCGTCATCGATTTCTTATGGTAAACCACCGCGTCCGGCACGTAGCGGCACTTCCAACCCCTGAGTTGACCGCGGAATGCCAGGTCGAGGTCTTCGAGGTAGGCGAAGTAGTTCTCGTCAAAGTTGCCGACATCCTCCAACATGGCGCGCCGGTAGGCGGCGGCGCAACCGTTCGGAGCGAGGACCTCGTCGGGCTGGTCGTACTGACCGACGTCCTTTTCGAGCCAGCCGCGCGAGCGGCAGATGCCGTCGGGATAGATCAACAGGCCGGTGGAGTCGAAGACCTCCCGGCGGTCGAACATGAGAATCCGGGTCGCGAACATTCCGAAGTCCGGGTCGAGATCGGCTGCAGCCACCACTCGGCCGAGAAAATCGGGAGCAAGCTCGGCATCGTTGTTGAGGAGCACTGTGAGCTCGCCGCTGGCCGCATCGAGTCCGATGTTGTTGCCGCGCGAGTACCCGCGATTGGTGGCCTCCTCCAGCAGGGTCACCTCGGGGAACTCTTCCCGCACCATCTCCGGACTGCCGTCGCGAGAACCGTTGTCTACAACGATGGTTTCGAAGTCGTCGAAGTCCTGTGCACGCACAGACTTCAAGCAGTCCCTTAGAAGTGCAAGGCCGTCCCAGTTCAGGATGATTACGGATACTCGTGGCATCGACACGGGACCGCCGCAGGCCGGGCCTCGCACATTGGCGTCAGTTCTTTCTGACGATCACGGGGGCACGGTCCTCGCGCCCGACTCGAGACTCAACCATGGCGTCAGCCCTTGCCAGCAACTCGTCGTTCTTGCAGTGCTTCTCTATCATCAATGATAGATCACCGAGGTCGTGAAGAAGCATCTGTTCGGCCTGCATGCGGGCGTCGGGATCCGAAAGGACATGGGTGAGATCGAGGACCAGGTCCTCTAGCTCGGAGCTCTCGAGCTCGAGAGCTACCTCGAAGGCTCGTTCTCGCGAGACACCCGCCGTTGCCTCCTCATGCAAGCTTTCGATGGCGCGCTGTGCAGCCGACGCCAGAGCCTCGGCCTCACGCAACTCGACGTCTTCGTCGCCTTCCAGCAGCAGGGTCTCTATGAGAGTGAGTGCGCCCACGTGGCCGGCCTCGTGCCGGGCCATCGACATCCAGAATGCCCGCAACTCCGGCTCTGCCTCGAAGGCCTTCGCGAACTTCGTGTAGACGGACATGGCCAACGACTCGAGACGTCGCGCCTGCGCTATTAGAGCTGCCAATTCGGGCGCCATGCCGACCTTAGCTAGCAGAGCTTACGCCTCGTTGCGAGCCGCGTCGGCTCCCAGAGGCCTCGTTGGCCGCCGTCAACCCCGGCTAGAGGTCCGCCTTCTAGGCCTGATGTGGCGCACCGCGGCGTCCGAGGGTTGGCGGGACCCCCAGCATCTTCTCCATCTGTTGGAGACGAGCCGAGAAGTTCGCATCGCCGGCCTGCCGGTCGGCCACCGACCGCACCGCTCTCAAAATCGAGGTATGGTTTCGCCCGCCGAGGGCATGGCCGATCTCCGGCAGCGATGCCGAGGTGAGCTTGCGACACATGTATGCCGCTATGTGACGCGGCCAGGCCACCCGCCGCGAACGATCTCGAGAGAGAAGCTCATCGCGGCTGAGCCCGTGTACCCAGGCAACCGTATCGATGACGACATCGAGGTTGACCGGCCCACGCCGCCCTACATACGGCGTGATCATCGTTTCCACGACTCCGTCATCAAGCGGCACTGTCTGATGGGTGCTCGCCGCCTTGAGCCTCGCCACCAGACCTTCGAGCTCTCGTACGCTTCCCTGAAGCTGGATGGCCAGGCGCTCGACGATGTGATCTTCGAGGTCTACCCCGGCCTCCTTGAGCCTCGACTTGAGAATGCGCAGACGCAGATCCCGGTCCAAGGGTGCCAGGTCGGCCAACAAACCGCCGGCGAAGCGGCTCCGCAGCCCGTTCTCGAGGTTCTCGAGCTCGTCGGGACGACGGTCGCTGGCCAACGTGATGGGCTTGCCGGCCTCATGAAGAAGGTTGAATACGTGGAACAACTCTTGCTGCGTGCGCTTCTTTCCGGCCAGGAACTGCACGTCGTCGATCAGCA
>PIVZ01000690.1 GCA_003354045.1 bacterium | reverse complement strand
GCTGTAGGTATCGATCAGCGCGGCAGCGGCGACCGCCATTGGCCGCAATCCGCACTGCCGGAGTCTTCCGATATCGACGACCGGGTGGGCGCGGGAGTGGCGATCGTCGCCGAGAGCAAGCCGTCGCAGATCTTTTCTATCGACCGCTGGCTGGCCCGGCGGTTTCTCGAGCGAGTCGGGCTGGCGACGGCCGGGCTTCGCCTCTGGAACGGCGAGACGATCTCACTTACGCCTTTGCCCGCGCAGGTGACCCTGGAGTTCGCGAGTCGCAAGGTGCTGCTCCAGGTCTTGATGAACCCTGAACTTTACCTCGGCGAGAGCTACGCGGCGGGCTCGATCCGCGTCGAAGGCGATCTCGTCGGTCTTCTCGAATCGGCGAGCCGGCCGGTGCGGCCGAACCGGCGATCGCGGCCCAGCCTGCGGCGGCTGGTTCCCAAAGCGGGACACATCAGGCGGGCGAGGACGCGGGCGGGCATTCACGAGCACTACGACATCGGCAGCGAGTTTTACCGGATGTGGCTCGACAGGAGTATGACCTACACCTGTGGCTATTTCGCCGACTCTGCGGCGACACTCGAAGCGGCGCAAGAGGCCAAGCTCGAGCATGTGTGCCGCAAACTGCGGCTTCGACCGGGCGATTCGGTGATCGAGGCCGGATGTGGCTGGGGCTCGCTGGCGCTGCTGATGGCCGAGCGTCATGGCACTACCGTCAGGGCCTTCAATCTTTCCCGCGAACAGGTCGTTTACGCGCGTGGGCAGGCACGTAAGCGTGGTCTCGGCGGCCGCGTCGAGTTCATCGAGGATGACTACCGAAACATCTCGGGCAGCTGCGACGTGTTCGTGTCCGTCGGCATGCTCGAGCACATCGGCCAACACGACTACGGCGAGCTCGGGCGGGTGATACGCCGCTGCCTCGAATCCTCCGGACGCGGCCTGGTGCACTCCATCGGCCGTGTCAGCCCTTTTCCGACCAACGCGTGGATCGACCGCTACGTCTTCCCCGGTGGCTACACGCCGTCTTTGCGAGAAATGATGGAGGTCTTCGAGCCGAACGGCCTGACGGTGCTCGACGTCGAGAATCTGCGGCAGCATTACGCCCGTACGCTCGAGCACTGGCTCGAACGCTTCGAGCGAAACTCCGCAACGATCGAGGATATGTTCGACGAACGTTTCGTTCGCGCCTGGCGTCTCTACCTCAGCGCGGCGACGGCGGCCTTTCGCAGCGGCTGGTTGCAGCTGTTCCAGATCGTCTTCGCGGCGTCTGCCGACAGCGACATCCCGTGGACACGGGACCATCTCTACCGGTGAGCCCAGTCCTCGGCCCACTTCTTGAGTGGCCCCAGAGAGCGGAGAAGCTTGCTGCCGTCCTTGGTGAGCGAGTAGCCGGCCTCCGTGCGCGCGACGATGCCGGCCTCGCGCAGCTCGGCGAGCCGGGTGTTGAGAACACTCGGTGAGACGTCGTCGCAGCGCTCGCGCAGGCCGCGGAAGGTGAGCGCGCCCTCGTGGAGTTCCCACAGCACACGCAGCGCCCAGCGCCGTCCGAGCAGGTCGAGGAGTGCCATGATGGGGCGTCCCGAGCTCGATCCACGTGCCCGCCGGCCTGGTTTTGGTGTCGTCATGACATTCCCCTCTTGCGCTACGGAAATAGAAGCGTTATGCTACGGATATCGTAGCACGAAGAGGCCCGAGCCGCCAGCGCCGGGCAGGAGGTAGAAAAACCATGTCGAAGCCACGTATAGAGCCCCTCGAGCCCCCCTACGCCGAAGGTATTGCCGAACAGCTGGAGGCGATGATGCCGCCAGGCGCCGACCCGATTAAGCTGTTCCGGACCCTGGCCCACAACGAGCGGATTCTCGGGAAGATCCGCCACAGCAACCTGCTCGACCGAGGCTCGATCGAGCGCCGTGACCGCGAGCTCGTCATCCTGCGCGTCTGCGGCCGCTGCGGTGCCGAGTACGAATGGGGCGTGCACGTCTCGTTCTTCGCCCCCCGCTTCGGGATTACCGAGGAGGAGGTGGCCGCGACCGTCGATAGCGATTGGCAAAGCGGACCCTGGTCGCCGCGCGACCGTTTGCTGGTGCGGCTCGTGGACGAGCTTCACGATCGGGCGCAGATCTCGGACGAGTTGTGGACGGAGCTTGCGGAGCACTGGAGCCACGAGCAGTTGATCGAGCTCATCGTCCTGGCCGGCTTCTATCACACGATCTCGTTCGTGGTTAACGGCCTTCAGATCGAACTGGAGGAGGGGATGGCGACGTTTCCCGCCAGTGCGAAGCGCGAAAGCGCCGTCGCGTGAGCCGAAGAAACGTACCTGGCCATTTGCAATCACGCCTAACGCCAGGGTGAGGGCAACTGCAATCGCGCGCTGTGCCGGGTTGTTGTAACTGGCCTCGGTGTCGCGACGCCGACGATGGAGGTCAGCGCCGTGACCGTTGTGATCGAATCGGTTTCCCGTCACCACAACGCCGGGCCACACTCCAGGGCGCGACTCAAATGTGAGTCAGCTCACCCAAACAAACCTCTTG
>PIVZ01000689.1 GCA_003354045.1 bacterium | reverse complement strand
CAGGCTCTTCCGGGTCACATTGGCGGCTGGTAAACGGGCGTCGCAGTGTGGCCGAAGCAGTTGCCGAGGCTGCCTGGCTGCGGAGCACACGCGACGATCCAGGGGGTGGAATCTCAGTCATCGGTCGGGCGGCCCGTCTGAGCGTCGGGGCCGGTGACGGGGTGTGCGGCGGTATCGGCAGCGGCGGGAAGGCCAACAAATTGTCCCGGATCATCGGCACTTGGAGCTGGTACAGGTGCGATGTCATGACCGGGAAGATCATGGTTGCCAGGATGATGCGCTCGAATGCTTCCGTACCCATGACGCTCCTTGGTGACAGTCCCAAGGTGTTTACCGCCGTAACCGCGAGCGGGGCACAGCGCTTAGTCAAATTGCGCTGGTAGGCCGTAATTCTGACGCCGTCTTGGGCCTAAAGAAAACCACGTTGTCGGCCTGTCTGCCCCGTGTCGCCCATGACCCACGTTACTCCATGGTATTGGCGCCCCTCGGGGGTTCCCTCCATGTGAGGCGTCCCTTCCAGAGGAGGAATGCCCGCCAAATACCCGTTGACAAACTCGGTCATGATGTCCTCCCAATCATCCGACGTGTAGGCAATGTAGGCCGGGTTCTCCGTGGTGAAGTGCTCCTGCAGGCTGATTTTGCGCAGCTCCTCATAGGTGTAGCCGGCAGCCAGAGCGCCAAACACGGTGTTAGCGAAGCTCGTCAGGTTCGCACCGTACCAGTTATCACCAGGGAGACGTCCGACCTTCGTCTCGTTAGCGCGGTTCGCCGCATCGCAGCCCGAACCCAGGACTCCGTCGTTCTCGTCGGCCAACACAAACAGACCGCCCTGTGTCAGTTCCATCAGGGCGCAGAGCATCTTCGGATTCTGCAGCAACTGGGCCTTCTTGGCGCGCCACAGCTCATTCGCCAGGGCTCGCTCGAGACCCCTCCGACCTCGGACACACGTGCGCACGTAGCACATGTACATAGCTATGGCCTGTTCGGCCGAGTCGGGCTGGTGGTGGCACCGCGCCACAAACTGCAGAAACGTGACATCCGAGTCCGGCAGCGGCAGCGTCTTCGTCAGGAAAAATTGGACCGCCTGCTGGGGGTTCGAGTGGACGATCTCATCGAGGGCGAAGCTCTGCGGGTAGGACGGCTGGAGAAAGTGGCTTGCAAACGCAATAACCACGTCCGCGCGGTTGGCAATCTGAATGATCTTTGCCATGCCCCATTGCCGTGTGGGATGCCAGAAGCAGGCCTGAAATTCTCGGATCTTGGCCGGGTCAAAGTTGGGGGCCAGGACCGCCTCATCGGCCCAGGAGTCGAGCATCATTGGCCAGGCCCACCCATCAGGATTGGGCAGCAGGTACTCGATTGCCAGGCCACAGATACGAAGGTAGAACCGGTGGCAGCGGTTCCGGTCTGGCTCAAACGAGGTCGTATCCGGCAGCTCAATTCCGAGCTCGCGGACGATGGTAGCGCTGGCAGACGTCATCCCGCGCCTTGGCTCAGTCACCCGGAAGCTAAAGAGGTCGTCCATCTTCTTCCGATTCAGGTTGCGCAGCGACGGGAGCCGTTGGAGCTCCTCCTTGACCTTCTGGAACACGGTCGCCAGGTCGTTCTGATAGCCCTTGTAGAGCATGAATGCCGCGACGACTTTCATGAAGTTGTTCTCCAAGGCGTCTACCATGATAAAGTCGTCCTGGTGCAGCACACGCATGCCCAGCTTCTCCAGGGGCTGCCCATGTTCTCCGGGCGCATAGATCTTACAATTCCGCAAGCCGTCAATTCGGAGGACGGAGTGCTGCTGCATGTCCGGCGAATTCACGCGCGTGCCGGGCCCTATGCGTGCCAACCGCACGGGCAGGACACCCAGCGTCTGATGGTGGATGTGCGGCCAAATCGGGCTCTGGTAGGGCGGGGGAAAGTCCTCATAATCTTCCCACTCCGGTCTCCCAGCGTAATCCGCTGCCATTGGGTTGCACAGGCTCCCCTCCGTTAGGCCAGGCGGCGTCGGCTCGCACGGCATGATAGGCGCCGTCGTCTCCAGAATCGATGGCCGAAACAACGAGTTCTGCCGGTAACCTCGGTCTCCCGGCTTGCGGTCCATGGCTGTAGCCGCGTCCGTGTTCGTGGGGTCCATGCGTCGCAAGCGCTCGCGACGATCGGCTTCTGCCGTGACACCGATCGCGGAGATTCGCGGCGCCACCTGCAGGTCTTCTGGCAGCCCAAATGCGATCTCCGTCCGGAACAGCATCGGCGCAATCTTTGCGGCCTCGCCGTACATCTGGTAGAAACCGTCTCGCGCCGGGCCGTCCCTGTTCAGGTCCACTTGTTTGGTGGCGTGGATCGGTTCAAACTGGTCATATTCGATCGGGGCCCAGGAGGCCTTCGACGGATCCCGCAGGTGCTCCAAGAGCTTGCACCACGAGAAGACCGGGGTCATGCCGCGCGCCTCGTTGGCCCGGGGGCTCGCTTTGTAGGCGATGATCCTTGTGATCCCGTCCTCGGCCTGAGCGCCATGGGCTAGCATGAACTGCCAG
>PIVZ01000114.1 GCA_003354045.1 bacterium | reverse complement strand
CCTCTAGTTCAAGCTCGTCAAAGCCGACGCTTCGACCTACGCCGATTCCACCGCCAACCGCAAGCGCGTCGCCGCCCTGTTGAGCCTCTGACAGACCGGGAGGGAGCCCCTGGGGGTCAGCCCTCGCTTTCTGCCACAGTCTCGGCGTTCTTCGTGCGCAGGGCCTCTAGCAGCTTGTCTGGGCCGCCCTGGGAGAGGATCTCCTGGAACTGCGAACGGAGGTTGGAGACCATGCTGATGCCTTCGGCCTTGAAGTCGATTATCAGCCAGCGCCCGTCGCGTTGGCGCAGCCGGTAGTCCACGAGAATGTCCTCGGCACTGGCACGTACGATCTTGCTCAGCACCGTATAGTCGCCACGGGCCTCTTCTCGGCCGCCGAGGATCTCTACCTCTTCATTCGAGTAGTTGTCTATGTTTTTGCCGTAAGTGCTTGAAAGATATGTCTTAAACAGGCCCGTGAATTCGCTTTGCTGAGCCTCGGAGAAGCGCTTCCAATTGCGTGCCACGACCAGCTTGGAGATGGTCTCGAAGTCGGCCCGCTCGACTAGCAGCTCCTCCAGCTTGTCTCGCTTCTGCACGGAGTTGAGCGCCTCGTTGCGAAGCACCACCAGCACGGTATCTGCGGTCTCGCGGATGGCCTGCTCGGGCGTTGGCTCGGGCGCCTGTTCGGCCACCACGGGCGCGGCGGCGGCCAGCCACAGCGCCGCGAGCATGGGCACGGCCAAGGCCGCGGGGTTACTCGTCCTCGAAGTAGTAAAGATCTTCTTCATCTTCCTCGCTCGTTTCCGGACTATCGCTTATCTCGGTGTCTCGGCGCTGCTGGTAGGCATTTCGCACAAGGACGTAGTAGTCGAGTGCCGTCTCCTTGGCGGTTCTGACCTCACCGAGGATCAGAGAGCGCGCATTTATGATATCCGCTCCCTCGGCTGCGTAGTAGACCTCCGCATCGACGAAGAACGGCCACACCCGCAGCGCTCCATCCACACCGAGGCCTACCGCGTCGCGGGGATTGGACGGGCCGAGCAGGGGCAGGACGATGTAGGGGTAGCTGCCGACTCCCCACACGCCCAAGGTCTGGCCGAAGTCTTCCTTGCTGCGCTCGAGGCCGAAGTGGGTAGCGGGGTCGCCGAATCCGCCGACTCCGAGAGTGGTGTTTACCAGGAAACGGCCGGTGGAGATGGCAGTACCGGTCAGCTTGCCCTGAAGCGCGTTGTTTACCAGCACCACCGGGAAGCGGAGGTTGTCGAAGAAGTTGTCGATGCCGCGCTGGGCCAGGTCCGGGACGACGAAGTCCCAGCCCTTGGCCACTGGCTCGAGCAGGAACACGTCGAGCTTGTCGTTGAACCAGAAGATGCCGCGGTTGACATTTTCGAGCGGGTCGCCCGGCTCTTCGTCTGCGCGTGCATTGGATGCCAGCAGCATGGCCGCAGCCGCGACGACCAGCAGCGACTTGCGCCGCCGGCTTTGCCGAACGGTCGTAGTATCAGTCATCGGAGGACCCCACGTTGTACATGAACTTGCCGATGATGCGCTCGAGCACCAGTGCCGACTCAGTGTACGAGATCTCCTCGCCCGGCCGGAGATTGTCTTCCTCCGCGCCGAGCTCGAGTGAGATGTAGCGGTCGCCGAGCAACCCGGAGGTTACTATCGAAGCGGAAGTGTCGATGGGCAGGTCGAGGGCGGCGTCCACCTCGAGGCCGACCCGTGCGCGGTAGTCCTCGTCGAGGGAAATACCGGACACCTGTCCCACCTTCACGCCCGAGATCTCCACCGGCGCGCGCGGCTTGAGGCCGGCTATCTGATCGAAGGTTGCGTACAGGGGCACGCTCTCGCCGTCGCGGTAATTGAGGCCTCCGACGTTGAAGGATAGATAGGCCAGCGCCGTCAAGCCGCCCAAGACGAAGAGCCCGACCATGAAATCGCGTGTTTCGCTGCGGCCCATTGTTACACTCCCCAAAGCGCCGTTATGAAGTAATCGAAGATCAGAATCGATACCGAAGCAACCACTACCGTCGAGGTCGTGGCCGCACTCACCCCGGCCGAGGTCGGCTCGCTGGTGTAGCCGCGGTAGGTCGCGATGAGGCCCACCAGCACGCCGAAGACCAGGGCCTTGACGAGGCTGCCGAGTACGTCGTCCGAGAAGTCGATAGAGCTTTCCATGGCGGTCATATAGGTGCCGCCGTCTATCCCCATCAGGCCGACGCCGACCAGGTAGCCGCCGAACAGCCCGCAGACGATGAAGAGCGCAGAGAGCAGCGGCATCACCACTACCATGCCTGCGGCCTTGGGCCGTATCACCAGGTCGATCGGGTCCACCGACATCATGCGAATGCCGTCGAGTTGGTTGGTCGCCACCATGGTGCCGATCTCGGCCGTGGTCGCCGAGCCGGCCCGCCCTGTGGTGAGCAGCGCGGTGAGCACCGGGCCGAGCTCACGTACGAGGCTGAGCCCCACCACCGCTCCGAGTGACTCCTCGGCGCCGAAGCGCACCAGTGTGTTGTACCCCTGCAACCCCAGCACCATCCCCACGGCCAGTCCGCACACGCAGATTATTACGATGGACAGCACCCCGAGCTTGTATACCTCGTCGATGAACAGCCTCGTGCGAAACGGGGGGCGCAGGCAGGTCAGGGCTATATGGGCGGAGAACAGCGTGAGGTTGCCGAGATCCTCGACGAAGCGCAGGGCACGCGATCCGGTGTCGGCGATCCAGGCGAACATCACCACACCCGTCCGGGCGCCGGCGGCGCCTCGGCGTCGAACTCTCTGGCATGGCGCAGCACTTCCTCGCTGTCGTCGAGGTCCTCGTGGAGGAAGCGGCTTACTGTCTTGTCACTGCTGGCCATCATCTCTTCTGGGGTGCCCTGGACCACCCCGGAGGGCAGCAGCATGATCACCCAGTCGGCCATGCGCATGGTCGAGGGGATGTGGTGGGAGACCACCAGCATCGTCGCGTCGGAGCTGCGGTTGACGCTCACCAGCAGCGACTCCACCAGCTTGGTCGAGAGCGGATCGAGGCCCGAGAAGGGCTCATCGACGAGCAACACCACGGGGTTGCGCATCAGTGAGCGAGCCAGCGCTACTCGCTTTACCATGCCGCCGGATAGCTCGCCGGGGAGCAGGTCGTCTACATCGGTAAGCCCGACCGACTCCAGGCACTTGTGGACGCGCTCGGCGATCTCTCCCTCGCCGAGCTTGGTGTGCTCGCGCAGCGGGAAGGCGAGGTTGTCGAAGACCGTGAGCGAGTCGAGCAACGCGCCGCCCTGGAACATCATGCCCAGCTTGTTACGCACTGCGTAGAGGGCGCTTTCGCCCAGGTGGGTGATCTCGTCGCCGTCCACATAGATGCGGCCGCCGCTCGGCGGGGTGAGCCCACCAACCAGGCGCAGTAGGGTGCTCTTGCCCGAGCCGCTGCCACCGAGGACCACCGAGATCTTGCCACGCGGAAACATGCACGACAGCCCGCCGAAGACCTGGCGGCCGCCATAGGCCATGGTGACGTCGTCGAAGACGACTGCGGCGTCGCTGTTGTGGGCGCTATCTGACACGGGCGTAAGCGGTCTGCGGCAAGCTACCCGAATGCGCATCGACAGGGCAAGCGGTCTCTTCGAGCCAGCCGAGTCGATGCTAACAGAGCGTATTTCTTGCAGAGACGATGGTGCAAGTCGATACCGGTGCGCTCCCGGGCGGGGGCGAGCGGTACGGCCGGAGCGCCACCGGCCGCGCAGGTCGGTCACGGCGCCGCGAGCGCTTCGCGCAGGGTGCTTCCTCGTTTACATTGGGCGGAGGGGCGGATAAGAATGGCCGCCGCTGGCCTCCATACGGCCACGTGGCGGCCACCAGGAGCCTCCGGTTCCGTTGCAAGAGAACCCATAAGATAGAGAGCCCCGAGAGAGGTAGGCATGTCGGAAAAGCAGATCGTATCGCTTTTGCAGGAGAATCGCCTTTTCGAGCCCCCGACGGCATTTGCCGAGAAGGCCCACATAAAGAGCCGCGAGCAGTACGACGAGATCCGCAAGCAGGCGCTCGCGGACCCGGAGGGTTTCTGGGCAGGGGTGGCCGAGGAACTGCACTGGTTCAAGCCCTGGGACAAGGTACTGGAGTGGAACGAGCCGTTTGCCGAGTGGTTCGTCGGGGGCACCACCAACCTCAGCTATAACTGTCTCGACCGGCACCTGGACACCCATCGGCGCACCAAGCCGGCGATCCTCTGGGAAGGCGAGCCCGGCGACCGGCGCGTGCTTACCTACGAGGAACTCCATCGGGAGGTGTGCCGGTTCGCCGGCGGGCTGCGCAACCTCGGTGTCGAGACCGGAGACCGGGTTGCCATCTACATGCCGATGGTGCCGGAGCTGGCCATAGCCATGCTGGCCTGCGCGCGCATCGGAGCCACTCATTCGGTGGTCTTCGGTGGCTTCTCGGCCGACGCTCTGCGCGACCGCTGCGTGGATGCCGAAGCCAAGATGATCATCACCGCAGACGGCGGCTGGCGGCGCGGCAAGATTCTGGCCCTCAAGGAAATCGTCGATCAAGCGGCCGCCGAAGCGCCGAGCGTTGAGAGCGTGGTGGTGCTCAGGCGGGGCGAGAACGAGATAGATTGGCACGAGGGGCGCGACCACTGGTGGCACGACGTCATAAAGGGCGGCGATGCGAATACGGCCGCCGTTGAGCTTGACGCCGAGCACCCGCTCTTCATCCTCTACACCTCGGGCACGACAGGTAAGCCGAAGGGCGTGGTCCACACCACCGGCGGCTACATGACGCATACCTATCTGACCACCAAGTGGGTGTTCGACCTGCGCGACGACGACATCTTCTGGTGCACGGCCGATGCCGGCTGGGTCACCGGCCACAGCTACATCGTCTACGGCCCGCTGTGCAACGGCGCCACCGTCGTCATGTACGAAGGCGCGCCCACTGAGCCCGGCTTCGACCGCTTCTGGGACATCGTCGAGAGGTACAAGGTCACCATCCTCTACACCGCACCCACTGCGATACGCAGTTTCATGAAGTGGGGCAACCAGCATCCCGAGGCCCACGATCTGACCAGCCTGCGCCTGCTCGGTACCGTCGGCGAGCCCATAAACCCGGAGGCATGGATGTGGTACCGCCGCGAGATCGGCGGCGACGATTGCCCGATCGTTGATACCTGGTGGCAGACCGAGACGGGCGGGATCATGATAACGCCGCTGCCAGGAGCGGTGGCCACCAAGCCGGGCTCGACGACGCTGCCGTTTCCGGGGATAGATATCGAGGTCGTGGATCACGACGGCAACCCGGCGGGCGACAACGAAGGCGGCTATCTCGTCATACGCAAGCCGTGGCCCGGTATGATGCGCACCATCTACGGTGACCCCGAGCGCTACCGGGAGACCTACTGGTCGCGCTTCAAGGGCATGTACTTCGCCGGCGACGGCGCTCGCCGTGACGAGAATGGCTATCTGTGGGTCATGGGGCGCATAGACGACGTCATGAACGTCTCCGGCCACCGCCTCGGCACCATGGAGGTCGAGAGCGCCCTGGTGAGCCACGAGGCCGTAACCGAGGCTGCGGTGGTGGGCCGTCCCGACGATATCAAGGGGCAAGCGGTGGCCGCTTTCGTCACGCTCGGGCCGGGCTTCGAGTCCAGCGACGAGCTTCGCGAGAAGCTGCGCGCTCACGTGGCCAAGGAGATCGGCGCTTTCGCCAAGCCCGACGACCTGCGTTTCACCGATGCGCTGCCCAAGACCCGTAGTGGCAAGATCATGCGCCGCCTCCTGCGCGACATCGCCTCCGGTAAGGAGGGAGAGGGAGATACGACGACGCTCGAGGACTACTCGGTGCTGACCAAGCTCAGGGAGGAGGAGGAATAACCGTTGGCGCTTGCGTTCTACAACACGCGCACGCGCCGTAAGGAGGTTTTCGAGCCGCTGGTGGCGGGCAAGATCTCTTTGTACGCCTGCGGCATAACCGTCTACGACCGCTGCCACGTCGGCCATGCGCGCTCGCTGGTCTTCTTCGACGCGGTGGTGCGCTATCTGCGCTGGCGCGGCTACGATGTGGTCTTCGTCCGCAACATCACCGACATCGAGGACAAGATAATAGCCCGGGCGGCCGAGGAAGGCGTGCGCTGGGAGGAGCTGACCGAGCGCTACATAGGCGAGATGCATCGTGATGTGAGCGCACTGGGCTGTCTCATCCCCGACGTGGAGCCGCGTGCCACCGATCACATAGCCGAGATGCACGAGCTCGTCTCCCAGCTCGAAGAGCGTGGCCTGGCCTACACGGTGGGTGAGGGCGACGTCTACTTTTCAGTGGGTGAGTTCGCACCCTATGGGGCGCTCTCGGGACGGCGGCTCGAAGACATGGAGGCCGGGGCGCGTGTCGAGGTGGACAGCCGCAAGCGAGGCCCGATGGATTTCGCCCTGTGGAAGTCGGCCAAGCCCGGCGAGCCGAGCTGGCCGAGCCCGTGGGGAGCCGGGCGGCCGGGCTGGCATCTCGAGTGCTCGGCCATGAGCGCCAAGCATCTCGGCCAGCCCTTCGACATCCACGGCGGCGGCGAGGACCTGATCTTTCCCCACCACGAGAACGAACTGGCGCAATCGTGCGGGGCCACGGGTAAGGAGTTCGTCCGCTACTGGCTGCACCACGCCTTCGTGCGTATCGACCAGGAGAAGATGTCCAAGTCGCTCGGCAACGTGTTCGCGATCCAGGACATCTTGCAGGAGGTGGAGGCAGAAGGACTGCGATTGCATCTCCTCTCTACCCACTATCGGAGCCCGCTCGACTTCAGCCCCAGCGGCATCGCGGACTCCACCAAGGCTCTGCTGCGCGTTTACGAAAGCATGGCCAGGGCGGCCGAGGCCGGCATCGACGACCCCGGCTACACCCACGAAGCGCCCGAGGTCGAGCCGCTGGTCGCCGCCATGGACGACGATTTCAGCAGTGCGCGCGCGGTGGGGCTGGCCTTCGACGCGATGCACGAGCTGAACCGCGCCCTCGATGCCGGTGCCAGGGACGAGGCCGCCGGCGCCCTGGGCCTGCTGGCTGCCGCCGGCGCCGGGCTAGGCCTCTTCGGGCAGGAGCCGCAGGCCTTCCTGGAGTCCTATCGGACCCATCAGGCAGGGCTCTCGGGCGTGCCGGTGGAGGAAATAGAGCGCCTTATCGCCGATCGTCGGCAGGCGCGCCGCGACCGTGATTTTGCCACTGCCGACCGTATCCGCGACGAACTGGCCGAGCGCGGCATCGTCCTCGAGGACGGCCCGGAAGGGACGACCTGGAAGAGTGCGTGACCAGCCCGCTGGGCTCCCGGCCGACGGATGCTCGGAGCGCTGCGCCGATAGCCCGGGAGGCCTTATGTGGCCCGGCAGTTGGGCGGAAGCGCCAGTAATGCTAAAAGAACCGGAAGGTTTTCATCCCGCGAGAGCAAGGAGGTCGAGTAGAGAGATGGCGAGAACCCTGATTGTCGGTCTGGTCTGTATGGTGATGCTGGTTGGCGTGTCCGCTTGCACCAAGAAAGATGCGCCTGCCCCTGCCAAGGAGAAGGTAGAGGCTCCTACCGCAGCGCCGGCCGAGCCCGCGCCTGCAGAGCCTACTCCGAAGCCCGAAGCCCCTCAGACCTGAACGCTGCGCCGGTAGAATCGGTGCCCACGGACCGGCGTAGATTTCTCCAAGGCCTTGGTGCGTTCGCGGGGTTCCTCGGTCTCGGGAATGTGTTCAAGTACCACACGCAGACGTTTCTTCTGCGTGATGTACCGACCCTGTCGGAGAACCAGCAGGCCGAGTGGAAAGGGGCGACGGTAAAGTCGTACCGGCCGCTTGGCGCTACCGGATTCGAGATATCCGACATCTCGCTCGGCTCTAGCAAGCTGCGTGATGCGGATATCGTGCGCATGGCCGCCGACCGCGGCATCAACTACATCGACACTTCGCCGGACTACTCCGAGGCGAGCTCCGAGCGGTACGTGGGGGAGGGCATCAAGGGCCGCAGGGATAAGCTCTTTATTGCCTCGAAGTTTTGTACGCCCGACGGGCATCTCGATGTAGACACGCCGGTCGCGGAAATCATGGCCGCGGTAGAGGGCAGCCTACAGAGGCTTGGCACCGACTACCTCGACCTCTGCCACATACACGCCTGCAACTCGGTCGAGCGCTTGATGGCGCCCAACTTCCACGAGGCATTCGACCGCCTGAAGGAGCAGGGCAAGGTTCGCTTCCTCGGCGTTTCGAGCCACACCCCGCAGCTCGAGACCGTTCTGAAGGAGGCGCTCGACTCGGGGCGCTTCCACGTGCTGATGGCGGCCTATCACTTCGAGCATTGGCCCGAGCTCGCCAACATCATAGAACGCGCCCACGGGAGCGGCGTCGGTTTTGTGGCGATGAAGACGCTGAAGGGCGCCTACCACACAGTTTTGAGCGATTTCACGCCGGATGAGCGCACCAGCTTCACGCAGGCCGCCTTCAAATGGGTGAACGGCAACCCGCACGTCTCCGGCCTGGTGGTGTCGATGTGGAGTCCTCCTCAGCTAGACGAGTACCTGTATGCATCGGGCCAGAAGGCCGGGGCCGCGGATCTCGCGCTGCTCGAGAAGTACGAGCGCCTGATCGCCCGCGAGTACTGCCGGCCCGGATGCGGCGATTGTCTGGGTTCATGCCCCGCCGGGCTGCCCATAGACGATATCCTGCGCTACTCGATGTACTACGAGGGCTATCAGTGTGAACGAGAGGCGATGCGCGACTACGCAAAGCTCGACTCCCATCGCACGGCCGCCGTTTGCGCCGGATGTAGTGCCCCCTGCCAGGACGTCTGCCCCTTCGAGCTGCCTGTAGGTAAGAAGATGGCCCGCGCCCACGACCTGCTCTCCTTCAAGCCGACAACAGTCTAGTAGGCAGACCTCTTTTCAGTTGCCGCGGATCGAGCTAGGCTTTCTGGGTTTTGGCGACGATTCTCCACGCGGACATGGATGCGTTCTTCGCTTCCGTCGAGCAGCTCGACACTCCCGAGCTGCGCGGCAAGGCGGTGATCGTAGGGGGGACCGGCAAGCGCGGGGTGGTTGCCGCTGCTTCCTATGAGGCACGGCGGTTCGGGGTGCGCTCGGCCATGCCGACGTCCACCGCGCGGCGGCTGTGCCCGCAGGGTATCTTCCTTCACGGACGCATGTCGCGCTACGCGGAGATCTCGGCGGACGTGAGAGAGATCTTCTATCGCTATACGCCGCTGGTCGAGCCGCTCTCGCTCGATGAGGCATACCTCGACGTGAGCGGCTCCCTGCGGCTTTTCGGCTCCGTCAAGGAGATCGCCGTCAACATCCGTCGTGATGTGCGCCGCGATCTCGGGCTTGTGGTGTCGGTCGGTGGCGGGCCGGGGAAACTCATAGCCAAGATCGCCTCGAAGAAGGCCAAGCCGGACGGAATGCTACTGATAGATGAGGACGAAGCGCTGGCCTTCTTGCACCCACTCTCGGTCTCGGAGATCTGGGGCGTCGGGCCTGCTACCGAGAAGAAGCTGCACGCGATGGGAGTGGCGACAATAGGGCAGCTCGCCGCTGCCAATCCGGCCACCCTTGAGCGCGAGCTCGGGAGCTGGGGCCCGCTTCTGCACGGCCTGGCCTGCGGCAACGACCTGCGCACCGTCGAGTGCGATCGCGGCCGCAAGTCTTACGGAGAGGAGAACACCTTCCCGGAGGACGCCACCGAAGAGGACTTGATCGAGGCCACCTTGATCGCCCACGCCGAGACGGTAGCCCGCCGCCTGCGCCGCGATGAGGTGCGCGGTCGCACGATTACCCTCAAGTACAGGCCCTCCGGCCCCGGAGAGGAGTTTCGGCTGGTGACCAGGTCGATGAGTGTGGAGGCGCCCACGAACGACGGCAAGTCGATCTCGGAGGTTGCAATCGGCCTGTGGCGAACCGAGCCCCGCCACCCGCCGGTTCGGCTGGTCGGAGTTCAGGTCAGCGGCCTCGACCGTGACCGTCCTGTCCAACTCGGTTTGTTCAAAGTCGAAGAAGACAAGCGTCAAGACGCTCTCAACCAAGCACTAGACGACATCGTGGCGCGATTCGGGGCTGGGGCCGTGCGCCGTGGGAGCTGAGTACCGGGAGTCTTTGAGTGTCACTCGAACTCGATCCTGCATATAGGGAAGGCGTGACGCGAAGACACCATCGTTCATGGCTCGGTCTCACTCTGGCTTGCCTGCTGGCGGTTCTTGCGTCGAGCTGCGCGGAGCCGCGCGACGAGGCGGTTGGGCTCTACGACGAAGCGGTTGCTCTCGTCGAGAAGGCACTTGCGGAAGAAGAACGAAGCTACACCTCGGCCTACAAGCTCTACCAGGCCGCAATCAATAACATCGCGACGATTTCGCAGTCATATGAGTCCTCCACTATTGGCCAGGACCTTGCCCGCGGCCGGCTGCGCATAGGCCCGTTTACCGCCCAAGAGCTTGGCGCACGCGCCGGCGC
>PIVZ01000688.1 GCA_003354045.1 bacterium | reverse complement strand
TGTCCATCGTGACAGTTCCGTCGCCGCAGTCGGCATCGCCGGTCCAGCCGCTGAACACCGAACCGGCACCGGGCGAGGCCGTGAGCACAACGACGGTGCCACTTGCGTAGGACTCGCTGCAGTCGGTCCCGCAAGCGACGCCTAGGGGGTCGCTGGTCACGGTGCCGCTACCGGTGCCTGCCCTGTTCACGCTCAGGAGGGGCCCACTTGCGACCGGAGCCAGGCAGCTGGGATAACTGGCCGCGCGTGTTGCCACATAGTCGGACATGCGCACGGGCACGCGATCTGGCGCCGCTCCGTAAGGATGGCCGAGGCCGAAGGTCATGGTGATGTTGCCGTATCCGCCTGAGAGCAGATGGCAGTAGCTCATGATGGTCCCACAACCGTTGCCGGGACCCGCGGCGCAGGGAAGACTTTGAACGCCCGCGTAGCACCCGCCCTCGCCGCTGTAACACTCGTCCACCGGCTGGCCGACACCGCCGATGCCGTTGTAGCAATGCGTGTGCGGTGAGTTGAAGTTGTGGCCGATTTCGTGGCTGACAACCAGTATGTCCCAGACCACCGATGGGCTGTTGATGTCGAAATCACCTCGCAGACTCGCGCTCACACCATAGCCGTACGTGGTGTTACACAGAACACCGACGTAGGCGATGCCGCACCCCATGCTCTTCCCGCTCAGGAAGTGGGTGATGCTCCGGTCTACGTTGCCGTGGTTGCCGATCCAATATGAGCGCAGCTCGCCGAGTGCGCCGCTGCAATCGGTCGCGGTCCAGGGATCGGCCGAGGTGGTGCGTAGATCGAGATAGCTTACCAGCAGACTAGTGCCGACTTCGGCCTCATAGACCGTCGAGCTATAGGCGAAGAGATCGCCCACGTAGCTGGTGGCGGCGTCGGTGCTGCCGAACTTGGCAAAGAATTCATAGTCGGTGTCGATCGCTACGCGCGCCGTATGGGCCACGCTGGTGGTTGAACCAGTCACAGCCTCTTCGCCCGTCCCGCCATCGGATGACGCCTCTGCGGCCGCATCGGCGGCCGGCGCCGTGTCGCAACGGAAGCCGGGGCCCGAGATCTCGTGTTCAACGTCCACCTTGCGGGTGGTAAGTCCAGATCTTCCGCCCTGTATCATCCAGACCCCAGCCGGCGAGGTGACGAGCCCGCGCGGCCGACCGGTGGCTGGCACCGTGACTACTACGGTCGAGGCAGGATCGGCACTGATGAAGCCGTGAAAGTAGGCGTCAGTGGGAACGGGCAGGGTCGTCTCGGCTGTGCCGCCGCTGGCGACTATCGTGGCGTCCGCTGCGAAAACTTCGAATCTCTTGAGCTCGAGCGATGCGCTTCCCGGTACACCATCCAGGGGCAGCCCGTCAATGCGAAGCGTTGCACCGACGGCCAGTCCACGGGCCAGAGCCGGTAGCTCGCCCGAGTCTGCCCGAGCGACCGCTCTATCCGCAGGCGCCGCCGCCGCCGGAGGGGCAACGAGAGTCAAACAAGAAATCGCAATCGCGAGAATGCAAAGATAGCCAGCAGAACGTATGCGCCGATCCATGGGACACTCCTCTACACAACCTGTTACCGTGCCCCCTTCGCGCCGCTCGAACCGAGCGCGTGTGAATCAAGCGGTAGCCGGGCTACGAGTGGCTAGCAATAGGATGACTGACAGAAGGGCGCTTCAGTGACGGAGCCAGTCGTCGAAAGACGAAGCTGCGAGCCGGGACACGCTACATGGGTGGTATCGGGAGAAAGAGGGCTGGGAAGCCCACTGGGGGGCAGGGCCACGGCCGGTGGCCCCTGCCCCCAGTGGGGGCGATCGGTCATTCAAAGGGACTTCGCCTTGAACTGCTCCGTGGTGTTCTTCACGGCATCGGTGAACTCGGTCGTCCAGCAGGTGCCCCCGCTGTTCACGAGCTGGACGATGACGCGCGGGTCCTGGTCGAAAAACTCGGTACCGGACAGCGGCGCCGGCATCGGAATGTTGGCCCCTTTCGCGATAATCTGCACGACGGTCTTGCCGGTTACGCCGGTCTTCAATCGAGCCTTTTGCACCCCATCCTCGATCCCGCCTTTGTCCTTGTACTTGAAACCGCTTGACTCTTTGTCGTCCCAAGCGGCGTTGGGTTCGATGATCAGAGAGCCGGCGAAGAAAGCCACCTCTGCGGTCTCGTCGTAGATGCACAGCGCGTAGGTCGTGCTCGAGATCGGATCGTAGAGAACGTCCCGGTCGAAAGCGTCGCCCCTGACGAGCTTCCACTTGAGCCGATTCCTTGCATAGTCGCTGTAGTCTTTTATCTGCAGGGCCGCCTTTTCACCGGACAGGCAGCCGTTGGCAGGTGAGGCCGGGCAGGTAAGAGGCAACGTGGTGGTCGTCGTGGACGTGGTGGTGCTGCTGCCCGGTACGGTGGTAGTGGTCACGGAGCCCGTGTCGCGGACCGCACGGACGTAGTTGAATATGCGGATGACGTCGCCCTGCGGGCCGTGGCCGTAGGGGTAGTCGTCGGGGTTGCCGGTCTTGGGGTCGCTGCGTTTCGCCCCGGCTC
>PIVZ01001462.1 GCA_003354045.1 bacterium | reverse complement strand
TCAAGCATGGCGAGCTTGCCACTCTGGCCGCTAGCCCGGGCGAGCACACTATCCAGGTACAAATGGACTGGTGCAAGACCGCACCGTTCTCTTTCGCCTGCCGGGCGGGCGAGACGATCGACCTTGAGTGTGGCTCTGATTCTTTCTGGAGTGCCGTTCCCGGTATCGTGCTCTGGCCGGGACGCGTCTTCTTCGTGCGCGCTGGATGCGAGAGCCAACGGTGACGAACGAGGAAACGGTATTCCGGCGAAGCCGAGCGCATCGAGGCCCTTCGACCCGCCAAGCGGACGAACCACGAAGAAACGGCTCGCAGATCGAGCCACAGAGCTGGTCTTCCAGGCTCCCGGCGGGCCCTACGTGACTTATGGTTGATGGTGTCGTGGTGCAGCTGGGGGCGAAGGACGGATCCGTGGTCCGCACAGCGGACCCTACGGGGCTAGGCTCGCGCTACTACGCCCCTTCGGGGCTCTGGACGGGCGGTGGGTGCGTTCGTTCGACCCCTACAGGGTTGGGGTGTTCATGTCACCGGAAACCGGTGGCGGCGTCCACCTTCGGTGGCCTTGCCACCGGCTACTATCGAGCAGGCTTTCAGCCTGCAGGACGAGGTCGCGTGA
>PIVZ01000687.1 GCA_003354045.1 bacterium | reverse complement strand
TGCGCTCACTGACGGCGCGAAGCACGCGTTCGCCCGACTGGCCGCAAACGGCATCACCTCGGTGGGAGCCATCCTTCAGACCGAGACCGAAGGACCGGCTGGATCATCGGGCGCCTTCGACGTGCCGGTGATGAGCATGCTTCTCGAGCACCTGCCGGCAAGCATGTACGTCTTCTTGATCGGCGCGGACATCGAGAAGATCCTCGAAGCCAAGAGCTCGCCACTTCATCAGGCGGAAATCGGTGGTAACCGCATCGGCGGCGTGAAGATCTTCGCCGACGGCACCTTCGGCTCCTGCACTGCCTACATGCACGAGCCGTTCACCGATCAACCCGACAAGACCGGTTTCATGACTCACAGCGAGGAAGAGGTCTACCGTAGGATGGTCGCCTCCCACGAGGCCGATTTGCAGATTGCGATCCATGCGATTGGCGATAAGGCCAACCGGGTCTGCGTCGATCTATACGAGCGGCTGCTGACCGAGCACCCGCGCGAGGATCATCGCCACCGGATAGAGCACGCCTCGATCCTCACGCCGGACACGATCGAAGACATGGCGCGACTGCGGCTGATCGTCGCCACTCAACCCCTGTTCATCCAATCGGAGAAGCACTGGCTACACCGACGCCTCGGCCCCGAGCGCGCCAAGTGGACCTATCCCTTGCGCACTCTGCTCGACGCCGGAGTACGAATCGCCGGCGCCTCCGACTCGCCGGTCGAGTCCATGGACGTCCTCGATGCCATCCACTGCTGCGTGACTCGCGAAGGCTTCGAGCCCGAGCAATCGATCACCGCCGCCGAAGCCATCCGCATGTTCACGTTCGATGCCGCCTACGCGCAGTTCGAAAACTCGGTAAAGGGCAGCATCACCCCCGGCAAGCGCGCCGACCTCGTCGTCCTCTCCAAGAACCCCGCAACCGCGTCATCGGAAGAGCTTCATGAGATCCGCGTCGAACGCACCGTACGTGGCGGCGACGTAGTGTATCAGGCTTGAATCAACCCCGGGCGGCCACCCCGAGTATCCGAACGTCTGATAAGCATCATAGGGGCATGGCGTCTGTAAGCCATCGCGCCGGCTCGGCGGGCCACTTCGTTCTTACGGACCTTGACAAAGCGCGGCTGTAGGATTCAGATGATCTAGCGAAGCGCCAGGTGTGCTGTCTGTGCTTCCGCGCATTGGAAGGACCAATGTCGCAGGGAGGCTTACCATTGGAGGGTAAAATGAAAGGACTAGGCATGGTACTGGGAGTTCTGGCTGGCGCCGTACTGCTCTTTCCCCCGCCGGCTTCAGGACAGCTGAGCCGGTGCAAGGCCAGGGTTGGAGGGAGCGACGGGGTCATCGCTGTCAAAGCGAGGGGCTTCTCGGGCCAACTGTTATGGGGCGAGTCGGCCGGCAGCGAGACGAACGCGTTCTCAAACGAGGGAACGTGCGGGGCGGCGGCAGGGCCGAATGCGGCCAGATGCACGCTGGGCGATGTCGGGCCGCCGCCAGAGTCGGCCGCCATCACGCCTCCGCGTCTGTGCACGATCTACTTGCGCGACCAGGCCGGCGCCGGGGATCAGTGCTCGGCACACATCAAGGGCTGTACGCCTGGGGTGCGCGGTGAGGATCTCGAATGCGTGGAAGTCGAACTTGCTGATACCTTTTCGGCTGGCACCTCGTGGAATCGAACGCCGGAATGCCCCACAGGCAAGGTGGTTACTGGAGGCGGCTATCAGGCCAGCGAGCTGGGCGTCGAGTGGTCCGCTTCTCGGACCTACGGGAGCCTGAACGCGCACTTCTGCCAGGGGTACTACCCAAGCGGTGCCGATGTGGACGTCAAGTGCCTGGCCCAGTGTTGCAAGGGCGAGGCGGTTGACTGCATAGAAGTCGAACTCGCCGACACCTTCTCGGCTGGCACCTCGTGGAATCGAACGCCGGCCTGCCCCGCGGGCCGCGTGGTTACCGGAGGTGGCCACCAGGCCAGCGAGTTGGGCGTCGAGTGGCAGGCTTCTCGGACCTACCAGAGCCTGAACGCGCACTTCTGCCAAGGGTACTATCCAAGCGGTCCCGATGTGGACGTCAAGTGTCTGGCTCAGTGCTGTAAGTAGAACACAGCGAGCCTGGGATAGGTGTACTTGGGACCGCGCGGTCCGAGCGACCGCGCGGTCCCAAAGCGCTACCTGCGCCCCGTAGGAGCGATGGCCGGATAGACCGTTGGTGTCGCCGTACGAGGCGTGGTGACCCACGCCGGCTAGCCGGAGTCAGGCGTCAGTCTGCAATTGCGGCGCTCATCAGGTCGAGCAAGGTGTCCAGGCTGGCTTCTATGTCGGCCATGGAGCCGCCGTTGCCGAGCGTGTCCTCGCAAGCCGCGGCGGCTTCGGTGATCTGCTGGAAGCCATAGCCACCAGCAGCGCCACGGATCTGATGGGTGAGCCGCTGCACCTGATCGACCCGGCCTGCCGCTCGCGCCGCGCTGAGCGTTTCGATCGTGGCCGGCATTTCGGCGAGATACGCCTCGAGTATCAGTGTCATCGTCTCGTCACCGGCCATGGT
>PIVZ01001461.1 GCA_003354045.1 bacterium | reverse complement strand
GGTCGTATCCACCGACGAAGGCGCCGCCGGTCAGTTTGGGTTGAATCCGGCGCGTACGCGGCTTCGCATCGAGTCCGAGGGCGAGATCGTCTCGACGCTGGCCTTCGGGCAGCGCAACCCGACCCGCACCGCCGTGTACGCGCGAAAATCTGGGGAGGCGAAGGTCTATCTGCTGGGACTCAATGCCCAGTACTACGTCGATCTGATCTTCGAGAACATAGCCCGCGCCACCCCGGGACGACAGGTTGTCGCAGAGCCAGGTGTGGCCGAGTAACCGTGGACTTCGGGTTCAGCGAAGAGCAGGAGCAGCTCACAGAGACGGTGCGCGACTTCTTGCGCTCCGAGGCGCCACCCACCTACGCGCGAACGATGATGGACGACGAGCGTGGCTACACCGAGCGAGTCTGGGACGCGATGGCCGGACTCGGCTGGATGGGCCTGACCGTTCCCGAGCGATTCGGTGGCAGCGAGCTCGGACTGCTCGAGCTGGTGTTGGTGCTGGAAGCCATGGGGACCGTGGTTTTGCCGGGGCCGTATTTTTCGACCATGGCGCTCGGCCTGCCGACCCTGCTGGCCACGGCCAACGAGGAGCAGCTTGCCGGTATCCTGCCGGCC
>PIVZ01001460.1 GCA_003354045.1 bacterium | reverse complement strand
GCCTCGGACATGGTGAGGCCGGTGGTCGCGCAGAGGGCGTTCAGTGCCGCGTTCAGGATCGTCTTGTAGAAGACCTGGCGCTTGATCTCCGTGTGGGAGCAGGCGCGTGTCTCGAGGCCGACCTCGCTCATGAGGCCGGCGAGCTTCTCGAACGGCGCCAGATCCTGATCGTGATACGGCCCGATGAAATTGGGGGGATGGAACCAGCTCATCGAGATGTCGCCCGAGTCCTCATTCCTCACCCCGGCGAAGTTGACCGTGACGCGCGCCACGTGCTTCGGATCGATGTGCTTGGCGAGGTAGTGCTCGGTACCGATGCCGTTCTGGAAGCTGACCACGAGCATGCCCGGCTTGTGGATCGCGGCGATCTGGGGTGCGACCGTCTCCAGGTGCGTGGTCTTGGTGGCGACGTACAGGGCTTCGATCTCGAGATCCGCCAGCTGATCGATACCGGAGAATAGGTAGTGCGGATTGACATCAATGGTCGCGACCTTGGAGACCTGAATGCCCTTCTGCTTGATCTGCTCGATACGGGACGGGATGTCCACCACGGCGATCTTGTCGTGCCCGGCACGGAGGAAGTGGCCGGCCAGCACCGAACCGACGGTTCCGGCG
>PIVZ01000113.1 GCA_003354045.1 bacterium | reverse complement strand
GCGTTGACCCCTACTTGAACGAGACCACGCGACACGCCCGGGTGATTTTGCCCCCGCGACATTCGTTCATGAACGACCAGTACAGCATCGTCTTCCACAAGCTGGCCGTGCGCGACACCGCCAAGTACTCGCGTCCGGTGTTCGAGCCCGGCCAGGACGATTGGAGCGAATGGGAGATCCTGGCGGCGCTGTGCGCCGAGCTGAGCCGCCTGCGCAGCGAGGACTCGGTGGCGGCCGCTGGCCCACCGCAGGCCAACCCGGCAGAAGGGCATTTCTCGGGCACGCCCGTGCAGTTCATAGAGATGCTGCTGGCCGGCGGTCCCTACGAGCTTACCCTGAAGGACTTGATGGAAAGCCCGTCGGGTATCGATCTGGGGCCGCTCAAGGAAGGTGGGCTCGAGCGCGGCGTACGTCATGAAGACGGGCGCATCCGCTTGGCACATGATGAGATAGACGGCGAAGTTGCCCGCCTCGGTGCCGAGCTCGAGGCCGGCGAGCTGGGTGGGATGCCACTCGACCGCAGCACTGCCGACTCCTTCCTGATGATCGGGCGCAGACAGCTACGCTCGAACAACTCCTGGATGCACAATTGCCCGAGCCTCATGACGGGGCCCGAGCGGTGCACGTTGCTCATGCACCCCGCGGACGCCTCGCGTCTAGGCTTCGATGAAGGCCGCGTGGTTTCGGTGGAGAGCCGCGTGGGCAGGGTCGAGCTACCCGTCAGCGTGACCGACGAGGTGATGGAGGGCGTCGTGAGCATGCCGCACGGCTACGGTCACGGCCGCCCCGACACCCGCATGGGAGTGGCCAACGAGCAGCCCGGTGTTTCGATGAACGACCTTACCGACGAGCTCATGACGGAGGGGCTGGTCGGCAACGGCGTGCTCACGGGGGTGCCTGTGCGCATCCGAGCCTCGTAGCTGGGGCGGTGATGCAGCCTTGAACGCCTCGGGTGCGAGCATCGATGACGGCGCCCAGGCGGCGGCTGTTTCCTCGGTCGATTTCTCTGTTGGTGACAAGTGAAATGTCCGGTCGATTTCTCTTGACAGCCGAGGCAGCAGGGGCGTAGCGTGGTTCCAGGAAGGAGTTGCTACCTCCGTCCCGGGACGCGGGCGGCGGACCTTCCCGGAGCAGACCGTCCTACTGTGGCGGCCTCGAAAAAGGCCAAGCATAACGGCCAGATTCTGGAGGCAAGGATATGACCCTTTGCCTCCAGAATTTTATTTGAGCGCTTTCCTTCTTGCATTACGGCACCTATAGCCAAGTACGCGTGGCTCGCCCGCGAAATCGATGCTCGCGCTGCTACGCTGGACTTTTCGGCTGGACCCCTAGAAACGCTGTGACGTGTCTGTCGCGGTTCTCGAGAACGTCGAGCTGGCTTTCGCCGGCCGTAGGGTAATCCCCGACCTCAGCCTGCGTATCGGTGAGGAGGACCGTATCGGACTGGTCGGCCGCAACGGCTGCGGCAAATCGTCTCTGCTACGCATACTGGTGGGCCAGCAGGAGCCGGACGGCGGTGTCGTGAGGACGGCGCGCTCGGCGCGCGTCGGCTATCTGCCGCAGGAAATAGAAGTCGGTGGCGGCCGTACTCTGATCGACACCGTGCTTTCGAGTGTTCCCGGCCGCGGCCAGCTCGAGGAGAGGCTGACCGAAGTCGAGGATGAGCTGAGCCGGGCCGAAGAAGAATCCGAGCAGATGGCGCTGGCCGAAAAGCTGGCCAACCTGCACGACGACCTCGCCCACTTCGACGCCAACTACTCGCCGCACGAGGCGCACGCGATACTGGCCGGGCTCGGTTTCAAGCCCGGTGATGCAAAGCGCGACCTAGCCGAGCTGAGCGGCGGTTGGAAAATGCGTGCCATGATGGCGGCCCTGCTGTTCCAGAAGCCCGACCTGCTAATGCTCGACGAGCCCACCAATCATCTCGACGTGGGCACCGTGAAGTGGCTCGGCGACTTTTTGGCCCGCTATCCGAGCGCGCTCATACTGGTGTGTCACGACCGCGAGTTTCTAAACGAGCAGATCTCCCGCGTCGTCTCGTATGAGGCAGAAGGGATCCGCCAGTACGCGGGCAACTACGAGGAGTACCGGCGCCTGCGCGCCGAAGAGCTCGACGTGATCGAGCGCCGCGCGGCCAACGTCCAGCGCCACCGCGAGCAGAACGAGCGCTTCATCCGCCGCTTCCGCGCCCAGGCGACCAAGGCGCGCGCCGTGCAAAGCAGGGTCAAGGCCCTGGAAAAGCTCGGCGGGCAAGACGACGCACCTAGTGCGCGCGAGGGTCCGAGCCTCTCGTTTCGCTTCCGGCCCTGCGAGCGCTCCGGACAAGACGTCGTGGCGCTAAACGGCCTCGGCCACAGCTATGGCGATCTGCACGTGTTCTCCGATGTCGATCTCACGGCGGGCCGTGGTGACAGGATCGCCATCATCGGTCCCAACGGGGCCGGCAAGACTACGCTGCTCAAGATCATTGCCGGCGAGCTCAGCCCTGCGCGCGGCGAGGTCAAGCTCGGTTACAACGTCAAGGCCGGCTACTACGCGCAGCACGTGAGCGAGAGGCTCGATCTCGGCTCCAGCGTCTTCGATGCGGTGTGGCGCGCCAGCGTGCTCGACGACGTGACGCAGGTACGCACCGTGCTCGGAACCTTCCTCTTTTCGGACGACGAGGTGGACAAGAGGATCGGTGTTTTGAGCGGAGGAGAGAAGGCTCGCGTGGCGCTGGCCACGCTGATGGTCGATCCCGGCAACCTGCTGCTCATGGACGAGCCCACCAACCATCTCGACCTCGAATCTTCCGAGGCCCAGGCCGAGGCCTTGAAGACCTTCGACGGGACGCTGCTCTTCGTCAGCCACAACCGCAGTTTCATCAAGCAACTCGCCACCCGCATATGGCACATGAACGATGGAGGGGTGGAGGAGTTTCCGGGCAGCTTCGACGAGTTCCTCTATCATCTCTCGGCTACACGCCGGGCCGGCGAGACCGGCGGCGAGAAAACGGGTCTTCCTGCTTCCAAGGACGGCAACAAGAAAGTCGCCGCGGGCGCCTCCGGCGTGAGCGGCGACAAGAAGAGCGGTGAGCAAGGCAACGGCAAGCGGGCGCAGGCTGGAGGGCCTGGCGGCGGCCGTGACAGTGAGCCGCCGCCGGTGTCTCCACGCGAAGAGGCCAAGCGCCTCCGGCGCCAGGAGAAGACTCTCCAGCGCCAAGTGCAACGCTTGCGCAAGACAATTGCCGAGCTCGAGGTCCGCATCGGGGAAATCGAAACGAGCCAGGAGCAGCGCAGCGATGAGTTGTCCAGGCCGGAGGTCTACGAGGATCGCGAGCGCTACCAGCGCCTGCTCGGCGCCTTTACCGACGACGCGAACAAGCTGGAAGAGCTCGTCGCACGCTGGGAACACGCCCACGCCTCGCTGACCGAGCTCGACGCAGAGACGACTGAGGCTCGAGCCTGAATCCGAGGTGTCGAGCGGCCGGATCTCGGGCGCCTGGTGCAAGCGCACCGTTCGGTCGCACTGTGTCGCGCACGGTTGCGGCCGCCAGCCCGGCGGCGATTGGAAGAGTAGGGCCGCCTTGATCGCGTGGCACGAGTGGCCCAACATTGGCCGGCACCCAACACTGCACGCGGAGGATTACATGCCCAAGCCCGACAACGACGCCCAACTTTTCGACATAATGTATACGACGCGCGCCATGCGCCGGCTCGAGCCCGATCCGGTGCCGGAGGAGCTTCTCGTTCAGCTCATCGATGCGGCCATTCAGGGCCCGAGTGGCACCAATTCACAGAACTGGCGTTTTGTGATCGTGCGCGACCGCGAGCAGGTGGCGAAGATGGCGAAAGCCTGGAGGGTGGTAACGGGCTTCTACGCAGAAACGCTGGCCAGCGCGCCGCTACGCCCCGGCGAGACCACGGCGGGCAGAGAGCGCAACCGAAAAGCCGGGCAGTACATGATCGATCACATGGAGGAGACACCGGCCTTCGTGTTTGCCTGTACGCGCCGTGACGCGGAGCTTGCCGCGATCGTGTCCGCTCCCTCGACCATGCTTGCCGCCGTCCGCCACTTCGGGCCGCTCGGAGCGCTCAGGCTGGCAATGAACGGCACCCATTCGGCCGCAATGCAGGCCACCGGAGCCGCCTATCCTGCCGTGCAGAACCTGCTGCTGGCCGCAAGGGCGCTAGGGCTCGGCGCGGTGCTGACCACGCCGCACCTGTTCGTGCCCGGAGAGTTCGAAGCCATCGTGAATCTGCCCGACGATTTCACTCTCAGTGCGGTCATCCCGGTCGGCTATCCCAAGGGAAAGTTCGGTCCAATGAAGCGGCCCGACCCTCGTACGGTGATCTCCTGGGATCGTTGCTGAACGGCAACTCGGCCGAGGGCGCCAACCCCGAGTCGCGACACGAGATATAGTCGGTGCCCAGTGCCTTCGCCGGCTGTTCAGGCCAGGTGTGCGCCTCGGCTCCCGAGCTCGGGGAGCAGGCGGTCGATGCTTCGTTTCAGCGAGGAGACATCGAGCGGGCCCAGGTTGGCGAGGAAATCCGCATGGCCCCGGCCGCGCCTGTATGCGGGCTCGCGCGACGGATGGCGAAGCACGCGAGCAATCACTGCGATATCCGCCTCCAGCAGCAAGGTGCCATGCAGAAGCATCCCGAGGCGACGGCGTCTCAAAGCCACACCGCCCACTTTCCTGTTCGCGAGTCGGAGATCGCCGGACTCGTCTCGTGCCACAGCCGCAGGGCCGCCGGCTTCGGCGATGGCCGCGACGATCAGGCGGTTGCAGAAGTCTTTGGCCGGGACGATTGCGCGCAGAGCCGGGTCCAAGGAGTAGGGCAGGGCGAACGCGTACTGGAGAGTCCCCGGTCCTATGACGACCGCGCCGCCGCCGCTCTGCCTGCGCACGACCTGTATCCCGTGCGCTTGGCAGTGGTCCAGGTCCACCTCGCGAGCAGGACTTTGGCCGATGCCCACGACGGCCGCATGGCTTGCACAGACCCACGTGCGGAAACAAGGAGTCCCCCCCTTCTCCACGCCGCCCAACATTGCCAGGTCAGCTGCTATTTCTACTTCGACACGGGTCATGGTGAGAATCCATACGGGAGTATGCCTGTGGTTCGGTTCGAACGACGGCCCGATGCGAATCCTACCACCCGTGGCCGGAGCTTGCCCACGCCTCCTCGGGCTCTTCTCAAGAGCCCCATTGCGCTGTATCGTGGCGCGGTCTTGCGGGCTGGCTCGCGCGACGAATACTCCGGGCTAAGCAGGAGAATACGCAATGGCGATACTCAGGCTGGTAAGGGGCGATATCACCGGGGAGAAGGTCGATGCCATCGTCAACGCCGCCAATCAGGCTCTGGTCGGCGGCGGCGGTGTGGACGGCGCCATCCATCGTGCGGGCGGGCCGGACATCATGGCCGCCTGCGACCGCATCCGCGACTCGCGCGGCGGTTGCGTTACGGGAAGCGCTGTCATGACCACGGCTGGTAAGCTCGACGCCCGCGCGGTCATACATACCGTCGGCCCTCGCTACCGCGACGGTGATGCGGGCGAGGCCGAGCTGCTGGCCTCGGCCTACCGGCGCAGTCTCGAATTGGCCCGCGACAACGGCCTGCGCACCGTCGCCTTCCCTTCGATAAGTACCGGCGTTTACGGCTATCCGATAGAAGAAGCGGCCGACATCGCCGTCGGTACCGTCCTCGAGTTCATGGACATGGAGCCGGATGCTCTCGACGAGGTGCGATTCGTCCTGTTCTCAGACGACGACCTGGCTGTCTACCAGGGCGTCTACGAGAGACTCTCCGGCGCTTGATGTCCGCCTATGCGCGCCTTGCCACCCGCCGCAATCGGCGCTCTCGGCGCTGTGGTGGACTTTTCAGCCGGACCTCTAGGGCTGGACCACTGCTCCGCCGTCGATGCGCATTATCTTGCCGGTGATCCAACTTCCCTCCTCGGAGGCCAGAAGCACAGCCAGGGCGCCGATCTCTTCCGGCTTGCCGATGCGGCCGAGTGGTATGCTGTCGAGGATGACCTCGCCGTGAATGCGCAGCAGCATGTTGCCCATGTCGGTCTCGATAAGCCCCGGTGAGATGGCGTTCACGCGGATGTTCTCGCTGGCGACCTCGCGCGCCAGGGTCATCGTTATGGCGTTCAGTCCGGCCTTGGCCGCGTTGTAGGGGGTCCCGCCAATAGAGCACTGGTCGGCGGCTATCGACGACATGGTTATAATGGAGCCTCCGCCGGCCTTGCGAAGGTAACCGACCGCCGTGCGAAGCGTGTAGAAGGCGCCGGTCAGGTTGGTGTCCACTACCTTGTGCCAGTACTTCGGCTCGACGTTCTCGAGAGTGTCGAAACCCGAGGGCACGCCGGCGTTGGCCACCACGGTGTCGATACCACCGAGGAAATCGGCCGCATCCTTGAAGGCGGTCTCCACCTGCTCTAGCTCGGTCACCTCCGTGCGGATCGCCTTTGCGCGAACCCCTTTCGATTCGAGCTGCCGGGCTACCTCGGCCGCCTCTTCGGCCTTGCGCCGGTAGGTTATGACGACGTCGGCGCCGGCCTCCGCCAGACACAGCGCCACTCCGGTACCGATTCCACGCGAGGCGCCCGTTACCACCGCGCGCTTTCCTTTGAGCTTTCCCATGACTTTCCTCTTTCTCGTTGCGATACCGCTCGGCAGGGAGCCTGCTACCATCCAGAATGATCGGTTACCATCAACCGTCCTTCCGCCGGAACTCTCGGTGGCGCCCGTCCCGGGTCAGGGCAACTCCGTGACCGGCATATCCTGGCCGCGGAGCTTTAGCGGGACCACTTTCTCCTTGATGAGCTCCTCGCGCACGTCGCTGTAGGCGAAGCAGGTGTTGCGCATGCCGGGGATAGTCTTGTTCACTGCGCGCCAGCGTTCGATCGGCACGTCCTCGGCTTGTCGCGCCTCGTCCGGGACCGACTGAAAGAACAGCACGAAGTGAAGCTGGTAGGCCGCCTGGGCGATCTCGACGACGAGCTCGGATATGCGGTGGCAACCTTCCATGCCGCCCACCGCCTTGCGCGCCTCCAGCGTGAAGCCGCGGCCGACCTTCATTCCTACCAGCTTTTCCATGTTGGCATGGGTCATGTCGCACACGGCCGTGAACGGACCGTTGCGGATCTCCGAGCGGGCGGCGACGATCTCGAGCGACGGGTGGATTATCTCGACGTCCAGGTGCACGTCGTGGATCTCGTCCTGCAAGACGGCCTTTAGCAGATAGCGGTCGCCGCCTAGGGGGTAGATGCTTACTTCCTTGCTTCTATGAAAGATGGCGTTGACTGAAGACATCGCGGACACATAGCCCGGTGCCCCGGATATTGGAAGGCAGGCTTCCGGCACAGCTGCCGCCAGGTGGGTGTGCGCCGATTGCGGGCGCGTGGTCGCGGTCGCAATCGGCGCGCCCGGATCTCAACCCGCCGCGGCGAATAGTTGCCACTTTTCTGTGACACCTTCGAGGGCATGTTCGCCGCGGTTCTCGAAGCGCAGATCGGAGCCTGCGACGAGGTCGGTCAGCGTTCGCGACACCAGCACCTCGCCCGGCTGGGCCTTTCCCAAGACACGGGCGGCAATGTGGACGGCGATGCCCGCGATGTCGTCGCCTCTGACCTCGACCTCGCCGGTGTGGAGTCCGGCTCGGATTTCCAGGCCCAAGTTGCGGACGCCGTCGCGGACCGCACTCGCACACTTGATCGCACGCGCGGGGCCGTCGAAAGTCGCCAGAACTCCGTCGCCCGTGGTCTTGATCAGCCTGCCGCTCAACCGTTCTATCTCCCTTGCGGTGAGCTCGTCGTGCGAATCCAGCGCTTCGCGCCACCTGTGGTCTCCCAGGGCGCCGGCGTGTTCGGTCGAGCGAACTATGTCGGTGAAAAGCACCGTCGCCAGCACGCGCTCGTGTTCCACGGGCTTTCTCGTTCCAGTGAGAAATTCCTGAATCTCGGCCAAGACAGCTTCGGGATCTCCGAGTTGCGGCATGTGGTCTTCGCCTGCGAGCTCGACATAGCGGGCGCCGGGAATGGCCTCGGCCAGGTAACGCCCGTGCCCGACATCGATGAGTCGGTCTTCCCGTCGGTGGAGCACGAGTGTCGGCACGCGGACGGCGGGAAGCACGTGCCGGACATCGATCTGGAGGTTCATGTCGAAAAGATCGCGCGCGGCACTGGGACTGGCGCCGGAGCGTTCGGCTCGTGATGCCCACTCGTGGAAGGCCTGATCCTTCTTCGCGCTCGGCGCCACCACGCTGAAGGTCTTTCCCGCTCCCCAGCCGGTGTCTATGTACCTGCGCAGGCGCTCGATCTCCTCATCGGTCATGCCCCAAGGGTAAGTGGGCGCCGGCGTCATACGAGCGATACTGCCGAAGAGCACCAGCCCCGAGGTCCGCTTCGGATAGGTGGCGGCGTAGAGTATCGACAGCGGGCCGCCCTCGGAGACGCCGAAGAACGCGGCCTGACGCGAGCCGACGGCATCGAGCACCGCACGCAGATCGTCCATGCGCTCTTCCAGGCTGGGAAGCTGCCTGACCCGATCGGAGAGCCCGGTGCCGCGCTTGTCGAACTGGATGAGTCGTGCGAAAGAAGCGAGCCGTTTCACGAACCGAGAACCGAGTTCGAAGTCCCACGAAGATTCCATCGGGAAGGCCCAGCCGCTGACAAAGACGAGGTCGAGCGGCCCATCGCCGACGACCTGGTAGGCAATACTGACGTCGCCGCTCTTGGCGTACTTTGTCTCCGGCAAGGATGACATCGCGGATTCCCGCGCACTCGGTGGCCCGCGGCGTGGGCAGTCTATGAGGTCTGTTCAGAATGTAGCAGGACGGAGTAGAGGGCCACAAGCCCGAGTGTCCCCCCTCACATGAGGCTCACGGTGCAGCCTACCCCGCGTCCACCCGATCAGGGGCCGGAGACCCGAGCGCACGAAACTCGTCGGCCTTCTCCTCCATGCCGACCTCGAGCGCGGCCTCCGTACCCACGCCCTTTTCCTTGGCGTACTCGCGGACGTTCTCGGTGATGCGCATCGCGCAGAACTTGGGTCCGCACATCGAGCAGAAGTGGGCCGTCTTGGCGCCCTCGGTCGGAAGCGTCTCGTCGTGGTAGGCGCGCGCGGTCTCAGGATCGAGCGAGAGATTGAAGTGGTCGTCCCAGCGGAACTCGAAGCGCGCCTTGGACAGCGCATCGTCTCGCGCCTGCGCTCCCGGGTGCCCCTTGGCGAGATCGGCGGCGTGGGCGGCTATCTTGTATGCGATCACGCCGTCTTTGACGTCCTGCAGGTTGGGCAGCCCGAGGTGCTCCTTGGGAGTGACGTAACAGAGCATCGCGCAGCCCATCGAGCCGATCATGGCCGCGCCGATCGACGAGGTAATGTGGTCGTAGCCCGGCGCGATGTCGGTCGTCAGAGGTCCCAGCGTGTAGAAGGGCGCCTCATGGCACACAGCGAGCTGTCGGTCCATGTTCTCCTGGATGAGGTGCATGGGCACGTGGCCGGGCCCTTCGATCATCACCTGAACGTCATGCTCCCAGGCCTTCAGGGTGAGCTCGCCCAGTGTGTCGAGCTCGGCGAACTGCGCGGCGTCGTTGGCATCGGCAATCGATCCCGGGCGCAGGCCGTCGCCTAGCGAGAAGGCGACATCGTACTTCTTCATCACCTCGCAAAGCTCGTCGAAGCGCGAGTAAAGGAAGCTTTCCTGGTGATGGGCCAGGCACCACTGCGCCATGATCGAGCCACCGCGCGAGACGATGCCGGTCAGACGCTCGGCAGTGAGCGGCACGAAGGCCAGACGCACGCCGGCATGAATGGTGAAGTAATCCACTCCCTGCTCGGCCTGCTCGACCATGGTCTCGAGGAAGATGTCGAAGGTAAGATCCTCGGGGGCCGCCACCTTCTCGAGCGCCTGATAGATCGGCACGGTGCCGATCGGGACCGGCGAGTTGCGCAGAATGGCCTCGCGGGTGGCGTGGATGTCCTTGCCGGTGGAAAGATCCATGGCGGTGTGGGCGCCCCACCGTGTGGCCCATGAGAGCTTCTCGACTTCCTCTTCTATCGACGAGCTAACCGCCGAGTTGCCGATGTTGGCGTTTATCTTGGTGAGGAAGTTGCGGCCGATGATCATCGGCTCGAGCTCAGGATGATTGACGTTGGCCGGGATGATCGCGCGCCCACGTGCGATCTCGGCACGCACGAACTCCGGCTCCATGTTCTCGCGGATGGCGACGAAGCGCATCTCCTCGGTGATCTCACCCTTGCGCGCCCAGTGCATCTGGCTCATGTTGCCGTCGCCGCTGGCCCGCCGGCGTGCAGTCCACGGTTCGCGAAGCCGTGGAATTCCCTTGTGCGGATCGTGGCCCTGCGGACCCGAGCAGTCTTACACGCGGAGCGGCGGGTTTCCCCTGCCCAGTGGTATCTCCCGCTCCGGCACCCGCATCTCTTCGCTGTGGAGAACCTTTCGGCAGCTCGGGGAGCGTTGTGCCGGCTGCTGCG
>PIVZ01000112.1 GCA_003354045.1 bacterium | reverse complement strand
CCTACCAGTGCGCCGATTGCAGCCATCTTGTCCGATTGAAGAAGCCGTACCTGGAGGTCCCTCTGCTCGGTCATGTCCTGAGCCAGTTCGACGACGTCGCCAACTTCGTCGCTCGCATCCAGCAACGGTGCCGTTGTGATCTGAAAGACACGAGCCGATCCGTAGCCGCTTCCGCCCAACGTCCGTTCCGTGCGGCGAACGCGGCCGTCCGCGAGCGTCCGCCTCACGGCGGCGGCCGTCCAGTCTCCTTCGGCTATCGACGTCGTCTCCTTGTCCTTCGCCGAGAGGAACCACTCCTTCCAGCGACCGTTGATCCACCGGTAATTCAGCCCTGGATCGACGACGCGCAGCGCGGTTCCCGTCGTCTCCAGGGCGCGCACGAGAAGCTGCCGGTCCCCGAGAGCGCGTTCGGCCATTGTCTTGAGCGTTGCCTCGGTAGCTCGCGACTTCTCCGCGAGTGAGGTGACCAGATAAGCCGTTATCAAGAGGACCGCCGCGAACAGCCCCACGTTGGCCATCACGTAAGGGGCATGGTGGGCGGTATGGACACGCTCGACGGTATCTGTGGCTTGGGCGTCGCTTCGCGCGGCGTGGTGATCAAGGCCTTCTCCATGGTCGTGCGTCTCTAGAGCGTGTGATGTGTCATGATCGTGAGACGCACCGTGGCCGTCGGTCGGGCGTGCGATTGGGTGCGGGAACACCTCCAGCGTGAAGTGGCCTATCGCGCCTGATGCTTCCAAGACGGCAAGGCTCGCGAACAAGAAGATCGCGAATACGGCCATCACGTAGCCCTGCCGTTTGCTCAAGAGTATCCCTGAAAGAACGACATGGAACACGGCCAGCAGCCAGAGTGGATTCTCGATGCCACCGGAGTAATGGAGGACGATCATGAGCGCGACCAGGTCTCCATACATCTGCAGCGGAAGCATGACGTGTAGCCACGATCGCCTGTTCACGGCGGCGCGAAGTGCCAGATTGAAGAGAGCCAGGAGCGAGATTACCGTCGCTAGCGGTAGGCCGACGGTAGCCGGAAGAAGCTCGGTGACGGCAACGCTCAAGAAGGCCGTGGGCACTGCAACGATGACGACCAGCCAGCGAATTCCTATCAACCATTCGTTGTAATCGACGAGGATCTCTTCGTCGGTCTGGAGTTCCACGTGCTCCGACCCGCGGCTCGCGAAGACGCGTGCCAGCACAGCGCGGGGGCTGCTGAGCAGGAACCATCCGACGACGACGGCGACGACGATCGAGGATGTGACCCCCCTGGCCACGTGCAGCGTGTGTCGTATCAGCATGTCGGACGGCTCTACGAACGTGCGCTCCACAATCTCGAAGACGCCGAAAATAGGCGCAATGGTCGCGACAACGAGGATCCCGATGCGGATCAAGAAGCGAGGCGAGAGAAGGTCGCGTCCGGTGTGTGCGGACGCGGAATTCGAGTCGTTGTCGTTCATCGGTCGCGTCGAGCAGGGTCGCTCGGCGGTATAGCCACCACTTTCCCCCGGACCAGACCAGTATGGCCCATTCGTGGCAGAGATCAATCGGGCTCGTCGCGGCCGGCCCTCAATTCGAAGTCCGTGGCAGGGCGAAGTGGAATGTGGCGCCCTTGTTCGCTACCCCCTCGGCCCACACGCGGCCTCCATGACCGTCGATGATTCGCCGGACGATGGCGAGCCCGACTCCGCGACCCGGGAACTCCCCGACATCGTGGAGGCGTTGAAAGACGCCGAATAGTGCCTTTGCATGCGTCGGGTCGAAGCCCGTGCCGTTATCCGCGATGCTGTAGACCGTTTCGGTCTCGCTTTCGTTGCCGGTCACGTGGATCTCCGGCTGCTCCCGCTTCGAGGTGAACTTTATGGCGTTAGAGACGAGGTTGAGCCAGACGTGACGCAGCAGTATCGAGTCGCCTACGGCAGAGGGCAGCTGATCGACCTGGAACTCTACGCGGCGCCGGTCCTCCGCCGAAGTTGCTTCTTCAAATGCAGAGAACGCCAGCGCCGTCATATCGACCGGAGCCTTCTGAACCGACGCGCGACCAAAGCGTGAAAAGGTGAGCAAGTCGTCGAGAAGCTGGGCCAAGCGATGGGCTTCGGTCTGCACCACGCCGCACAGATGGTTGCCGGTAGAGCCGAGTGCGCCGCCGTACTCATCGACGAGGATCTCGGTGTATCCGGCGATTACCCGTAACGGGCCGCGCAAGTCGTGGGAGATCGAGGTGGCAAAAGCCTCGAGGTCTTTGTTGGCCAGCTGCAGCGTTTTGGTACGCTCGGCGACCCGCTCCTCGAGTTCTTCGTTGATGACGCGGATCCGCCGTTCTACGTCTTTCCTGGCGGTTATGTCTCGCAGGGCGATAACCCGGCCCGCACGGTTGCCGCGTGGGTCGTTGAGGGCGGAAACGCTCACGTCGAAAGTCCGTTCCTCACCGTCGATCACGTCGGCGTACGTCACTTCGGTCGTCGCCTCCGAGCTGGGGTTAGAGGCTACAGCCGGCGCCGGCAGGAATTGGCTCAAGGGGTATCCGCCGGCCTGTGGCTCGGTAACACCCAGTAGCCGCAGTGCGGCCGGATTCATGTCCACTACTCGATCCGTCGCATCGACGACAAGGATGCCATCGGGAATTCTATCGACGAGCGCCTTACGGCTGATGACTAGCAGATCGAGCCGGCGAAGAACCGACAACGCGAAGACCAATGAGACGATCGCAATGCCAAAGCCCAACCCCGAGGCGACGAAAGGTGCGAACGGGCTCAGGCCGAACACGTCGGTAGCCATGCATGTCGCGGCCACGAAGACGCCAGCGCAGATCCCCAGCACCTGCCGTTCGTAGAACCCGCGCGAGCCGAGTTGCAGTCGTATGAGCAGGCCGCAACCGAGCAGCGCTATCAAGTAGGAGTAGGCGACGTAGATCCAGTACCAGACGCCGGCGTCGGCACCGGTCAAGAAACGCATCGAATGGACTATGCTCTCGGTTCTCTCGGGAACCCATATCCAACCGTGATACTCGTTGGTGAAGATCAGCGCGGTCGTTATCGCGGGGAACAGGCACAGCAGAAACCAGGCACTCAACGGGAGAGGTTTCTGCCCCCTGCCGTAGCGAATGGCCAGAAAAACGAACGAGGTCGTCGCGAGCGCGAAACTGGCGACGAACATCTTGTACCAGAAGAGTTTGGTCGCGAACTCGGTGCTGTAGCCCTGCAGCCCATGCGCGATGGTGAGATCGGCGCCGGCCAGCAACAGCACGAAGCCTGCTTTCCATGTCGCTCGGTGCCTGCGCGCGATCGCGACATAGGCAGCCAGGGCAAGCAAGATCCCTCCTGCCGCGATCGAAAGCAGAATGTCGAGTGTGAGACCCCCTCCCATGTCACCCCTTCGCTACGAGTATGCTAGACCCGCCGTATGGCATACACAATTGCGGCGGTATTTTCGACATTTGCGTGTGCTGAATCCTCGACCACTGCTAGCAGTCGGCGACTCGCAATGAGAAAGGCGGAACCCGGCAGGCCTCGTTTGTATCAAGTGTGATCCTATTCCGGCCGCTCTTGCAGGAGGTGCGAGGTTGTAAGAAAAAGAGTCTGGACATACGGACCGTCGCCGCTGTATAGGTGCTTGCGTTAGTCGCTGCACGATAACACGGGGATATCTTCACATGACGCTAGAGCGCTCGAGCTTTTTACTGGCCGCCGGGTTCTTGTTCCACCTCACCATGGCAGTCGGTGTGGCGCAGGCAATGTGCGGCGATACCGATCTCGATGAAGAGATTACGACGAACGACGCGCTACTTACGTTGCGATGCGCAGTGGGTGTGGACGAGTGCCGCTCTTGTCTTGCCGACGTGGATAGCGGCGGGCGGGTGACTGCGGCTGACGCATTGCGAGTTCTCAAGAAGGCCGTGGGTGTAGACGTTGCGCTGGTTTGTCGGGATTGCGGTCTTGTCGATCCGGGCTGTACGTCAGTGGAACTCGTCACGTTGGCGGAAACCGACATGGATATCGGCTTTACCGGCGTCTTGCACAGAACCTCACGCGGCAACGAAGCCGTTGCAGGTGGGCGGACCACTTTGCGCGTTCTCGAGCGCTGCAGCGATTCAGGCGCCGTGTGTACTACGGATGCCGACTGCGCGGGGGGTCAGTGTCATCCCACCTGCGATTGCGCCGCAGATGCCGAGTGCGAGCTAGCGGGTCCTACTCACGAGACTCGCTGTGCGCAAACACTGAACAAGTGCGGCACCAATGCGGATTGCCCGGCCCTCGACCGTTGCGCTCATCTATTCTGGGCGCCTTGGCCGATAGCGGCCGACGGCGTCCCTACATGCCTCCTCACTGCGTTCGCCGGCAACGTCTCGGGAACCGTCGATTTCGCATCGGGTAGCAGCGTTCTCTCGCTGGCTCTGGAGTCCTACGTGATGCTCGGCGAGCGCCTGGACAGACCTTGCCCGAGCTGCGGGGCGCCGGAGTTCAATCCGCAAGTGGGTGGCCAATTCAACTGCGTGGGCGGACAGAATGTTGGCGCTCCGTGCACCGTGCACGCCGTGAGTCCGGCGTTCGGTGGCGTTTCGTTCGATTGCCCGCCGACCGGGGGTGCTGCGATTACGAGAGGTCCGCACCCTCTGAGCATCGGAGTCGTTACCACCGCGACCGTGAGAAAGCAGGCGGTACTGCCTTGCTCGGACTTGGTGCTCCAGAGTCACCCCTCTCTCGGCAATGGATGGTGTATAGACGACTTCGCGCCGTGCGACAGCAACGCCGATTGCCGGCGCTGCACGGGCGATCTAGGCGTGCATTGCGCAACCAGCGCGGACTGCCCGAGTGGAGTCTGCGGTACCGCGCCAGATATTCCGATAACATGCGGTTACTACTGCCATTGCGGGTTTTGCGATGACGATCCGGCGTTTCCCTGTTTTGACGACGGCGATTGCCCCGACGGCCTCTCGTGCGTAGCAGGAACCGGCAGCGAGTTAGATAACAGGGGCCAGGTCGCGCCGAACGGCTGCCGCAACGATGCCTTCATATGCGGGCCAGAGGAATCCGAGGTCTGCGGTAACGATCTTCGCGGGACCTGCTCCGAGAAGTACTGGGTGAGCTGTGACGGCCCGGGCGACCCGGTATGCGCGGACAACGATGCGGGCGAGTGCGTATTGGAGTTCCTTCCGTGCTTCGGCGGTGTGATCGAGCGCAGCGGTACACCATCCCCGCTCGGCAGACACTGCATGAGCGATTGGAATACCCGCGATTGTTCTACGAATGCCGACTGCGGCGGCGCGGATGTCTGCGTCGATTCGTCCGCGCGTTTGGCTCTGGCCGGTCTCTTCTGCATGGCTGATACGGCGTCAATGGCCGTAAACAACGGCTACGGCCTTACCGGTCCGGGTTCGATCGTCTGGGATGTGCTGGCCAAGGTCTGCTGGTGCGGCGACGGCGAGGTCGGTTGCGACGAGAGCTGCGACGATGGCAACCGCGACAGCGGCGACGGCTGCGACGTGGACTGTCAGGTCGAGTAGAAAACGGGGGGCGGGAAAAAGAGCAGGAAAAAGGGGACAGGTACATATTCCGGCTTACCGGAATATGTACCTGTCCCCTTTCCTGCCCCCATTTCCCTAAGCGTGGAGCTTGGCCGCGAGATCGGAGAGGCCGAGCCGCTCCAGTGTGCCCGCCGTCGGGCGGCCGTCGGCGCCGAGGCCCCTGGCGGGGTAGAACTCCTTCAGCATGACGTCGAGATCGGGCGCCGAGCCGGCGGCGCCGCCGTCGGTGGGCGGTGTCAGAATCTGCCGCGGCAGGCGATCATCGGCAGCCGTAGTGCCCATGAGGTTGTCGAGGCCCCTCTTCAGGTGCCATATGCGCTCGGCGCATTCCTTCAGCTCGTCGAACGTGTAGTCGAAGCCGCTGGCCGAGCTCAGCAGCTCGGTAACGTCCTCGCTGTCAAGGGCCATGACGGTCATGTAGCAGAACGACCCTGCGCCGAATATCTGACCCAGGTCCTGAGCGCGCGACACCAGCTTGCCGGCGCCTTCGTTCTTCCTGACGTCTATGCCGAGAGGCAGATCCATGTCCGGCCAGTCGAGAATACCCGAGCCGACGCTGTAGCTGACGTCGTTGGTGTGGCAGGCCCCGCGGACTCCGGTGGCATACGAGAGTCCCAGCAGGTAGTTGGCCCGTGGATCGTGCATGGGAACTTCCATGCCCTTGACCTCCACAGCATAGTCGGAGGCGTTGCCACCGAGCTTCTGTGCGGCACGTTTGGATCCTTCCGCGAGCACATCGCCGAAGCCCTCGCGCTTGGAGATCTTGTCGATCATCTCCATGACGGCGACGTCGTTACCCCACTCGAGCTCGATTCCACCGGTATCCTTCGAACTGATGATGCTGTTCTCCCACCAGTCCATGGCCGCCGCCATGACGCCGCCGCAGGAGATCACGTCCACGCCGACGTCATTGCATCTCTCGTTCATCATGATGATCGCCGCCAGGTCGCCGATCATCAGCAGGCTGCCCATGGAGGCCACGCCCTCGTACTCGGGCCCCGCCCCCTCCATACCCTTGTAGGGTCCGTCGGTGATGTGCACCTCCCTCTTGCAGCCGATCATACAGCCATGACAGGACTTGCTTCCGGTCAGGAAGTCGGGGCCACTGAGAACGCTTCCGTCGATTTTGGCCGCGATCTCACTGTTGTCGCCGATCCTCCAGTTCTTGGCCGGTAGGTCGCCGAGCATGGAGCCGATCGCCAGCGCGGCGTTGGTTCCCTCGGCGCCCAGCATTTGAACGGCAATGTTATCCTTGCTCTTGCTGAGCACGCTCTTGCGCCTTTCGCTGTACTTGCCCTTGTCGGCAAGTGGGATCTGCGCGCTTCCCTTGACCCAGACGGCCTTCAAGTTCTTCGAGCCCATCACCGCTCCGACTCCACAGCGTGAAGCGAAGTTCCTGGTGCCATTGGCGATCAGTGCGAACTTGACCAGCTTCTCGCCGGCCACGCCTATGGTAAGCGAGGTCCCTCTCTTGCCATCGCCATGGCGTTCTTCGAGTAAGTCGGTGAGCTCGTAGACGTTCTTGCCCCACAGATCGGCGGCATCCGCGATCTCCACCTTGTCGTCCTCGATGACGATATACACGGGCTTGTCGGACGCACCGTTGATGACGATTCCGTCCCAACCGGCTGACCTCAACTCCCAGACGAAGCTGCCGCCGCACGAGGCTTCGGCAAACACGCCGGTCAGAGGAGACTTGGTACACACGGAGAAACGCGCTCCCCCCGCGAGGTTGGTGCCGCTTACGGGACCGGAAAGAATGAACAACGGATTGTCGGGCGACAGCGGATCGACGTCAGGCGAAACGCGGTCGAGCATGAGCTTGGCTCCGAGCCCGCTTCCTCCGATGTACTTACGGACAACGTCCTTGTCCACTACTGTCGTCTTCGTCGTACCGGTCGTAAGATCGACCTCTAACAGCTTGGCGATGAACCCACTCATGATTCCTCCCGTTGTTTGGAGATGCGCATGATCTCCGCGCGGCGATGCCAGACACTAGCCGCCTCACGGAGCTGCGGCAATCTGCGTGCGGCCACTTCGGAGCCTCGCCTGGCAAAGGAGAAGCGTGGTCGGACCATCGGACCCGTTGCGTTTTGCAGGGTCCGCCGGACACTGTATTGATCGCACCCCGGCCAGCTCGACAGCGCTGACTTTGGATCCGCGGGCGGGTCGAGCAGCGGACACAGGAGAGACGCTCGATGTCCATACGACTTTATCATTGCCAGGGGGCGCGCTCGATGCGCCCATTGTGGACCATGGAGGAAATGGGACTGGACTACGAGCTGGTGACCATGCCCTTTCCGCCTCGCTATCTTCACGAAGGCTACATGGAGATAAATCCGCTCGGAACGGTGCCGTGCATGATCGACGGCGACGTACACATGACCGAGTCGGCGGCCATCAGCCAGTATCTCGTGGACTGCTACGGACCGACCCCGCTGGCGTTGACGCCTTCGGATAAGGATTACGGCGCCTACCTCAACTGGCTCCAGCGCAGCGATGCCACGCTGACCTTTCCGCAGACCCTGGTGCTGCGCTACACGCAACTCGAGCCCGAGGAGCGCCGCGTCCCGCAGGTCGCCGAAGACTACAAGAAGTGGTTTCTTGCCCGTCTACGCTGCGTCGAAGCAGCCACCGCCGACCGCGACTACCTATGCGAAGGGCGCTTCACGATAGCCGATATCTGCATCGGCTACGCGCTTCATCTTGCCGGTGCAGTAGGGATAACCGAGGCCTTCACGCCCAACATCGACAAGTACTGGAAACGCCTGACCGAGCGCCCCGCCTACCAACGCTCAGCCGCCAAATAAGCCCGCGGGGCCGACTGCCTAATCCAGACGCTCGATCACCGTCGAGATGCCCATCCCCGCGCCGATGCACTGTGTGGCCAGGCCGTAGCGGGTGTTGCTGCGCCTGAGCTCCATCGCCACCGTGGTGACCAGGCGGGCGCCGGTGGCGCCGAGCGGGTGGCCGATCGCCAGCGAGCCGCCGTTCACGTTGACATTCTCCACCTCGATGCCGAGCTCTTTTACCGACGGGATCACCTGGGCAGCGAAGGCCTCGTTGAACTCCACGCGGTCGATCTGATCGGCGCTGATGCCGGCCTGGGCGATGGCCTTCTTGGAGGAAACCACCGGGCCGAGGCCCATCAGTTGCGGCTTCACGCCACCCACCGCGCAGCCGACGATGCGCGCCAGCGGCTCGAGCCCGAGCGATAGCGCCTTCTCCTCACTCATCAGCAAGGCTGCCGAGATGCCGTCGTTGGTCGGACAGGAGTTGCCGGCGGTGATGAGGATCTCCTTGTCCCCGTAGCTGACGATGCCCCTGATCGGCTTGAGCGTGGCCAGCTTCTCCGCGCTGGTGCCCGGGCGGACGCACTCGTCGCGGTCGAAGACGACCTTCTCGCCATACTCGTTCTCTTGCCACTTGCCCTCATCATCGAAGACCGGAGGCTCGACCTCGAGGGGGATGATCTCGTCCTTGTAGACGCCGGCCGCGTAGGCCGCGTCGGTGTTCGCATGGCTGACCACCGCGAACTCATCGAGTTCCTCTCGGTTGAGTCCGTAGGTTTCAACGACATTCTGTGCCGTCTGCGGCATCGGCTGCATCCACGGCGAGGCCAGGATGTAGTCGGGGAAGGGTACCGAGAAGTACTCGTCGTGGTCGGCGGCCATGGCCTGTTGCACGTCGTTCATCTCGGCGATCTTCGGGTTGATGCTGGTGATGCGCGTCTGCTGACCGCCACCGCCGCCGAGGCCGCGGCCCATGCGCTCGATGCCAAGCGCGATTCCGCACTCGATCTGGCCGACCATGATCGCCGTGGCGATGCGGTGCAGGGTCTCCATGCTCGAGCCGCACTGGCGGTTGGTCTGGAATGAGCAGACCTCGAGCGGCAGCCCGGCCAGGCGCTCCACCGTGCCCAGGAAGCTGAACTCGGCGCGGCCGAGCACGTTGCCGAGGCCCACGTCCTCGATCATCGAGTCCGTGACCTTCGGGTTGCGGTCGAGGAGAGCGCGGAGGACGGTCGCGCCGGCCTCGTCGAGGCGCGTGGCGACCAGTTTGCCGCGGCCTCCGCGGGCGAATGCCGAACGGGCACCGTCGACGAGAACTACGTTTTTAAGCTCCATGAAGTGAACCTCGCTTGTGTCTTGGCCGGGCGGCGCCGGTCGCTCGCCACCCGCGCCCCTGATGCTGCGCGTTTTGATACCGGAAGGGTTTCGATACTATCCGCCCCGCTATAGGGCAAGGACGGCCTCAGATGATCTACGACCACGCGGCGGCAAATCCAAACGGCTTGGCGCTAGACGACCTTACCCGGCAGCGCTCCTGGGCCGAGCTGGCCGACCGGGCCACGCGGGCGGCGCGGCTGCTCGGCGACGGTTACGGGCTGCGCCCCGACGACCACGCCGCCGTGCTGATGGAAAACCGTGTGGAGTTCGTCGAGCTCGTTCTCGGGGCCATGCTCGCGGGGATCTGGATCACACCGATCAACCGGCACCTCACGGCCGCCGAGATTACCTACATAGTCGAGGACTCGGGTGCACAGGTCCTGTTTACGGACGGCGAGCACGAGGCTCTGGCGCGAAAGTCCTCGGCACGAGACATCGTCCTGGCCGGCGAGGAGCTAGAGCAGATGCTCGCCGGAGCCTCGGACGAGCCGGTACCGCTCGACGGACCGGCCGGCGGCAGCATGATTTACACCAGCGGCACCACCGGGCGGCCCAAGGGAGTGAAGCGTGCGCGACCGGACACCTTGGGTGAACTGGTGGAGACGGTCCGTGGCGCGGGTACGACGATCGGTCTCGACGGCAGCGGTTCCCATCTGATCACCGGCCCGCTCTACCATGCGGCGCCATTGCTGTTCGCCGTATACGATCTGCTGAGCGGCGCGCCGATGATCATCATGCCGCGCTGGGATGCGGCCGAGACGTTACGCGTGATCGAAGAGAGAGAGGTCCGCCATACCCACCTGGTGCCGACCA
>PIVZ01001459.1 GCA_003354045.1 bacterium | reverse complement strand
AGTACGCGATAGTGGCCCGTCTGCGCGTCGACGAGGGTCAGCGGCAGTTCCCAGGGACCGCCGCCGTTCAGATAGAAGTTGAAATGCATCTCGTCGATTTCCGAGAAGTCGATGATGTTCATGTCGACGACGTAGGGACCGACGACGTCGTCGTTGTCCGGGATATCGGTCACGTTCTGGATGTAGGGACCCAGTATGTCCGTGAGCGCGAAGTCCAGTTCGGTAATCTGATCCTCGAGGATCTCGACGCCCGGCACTTCGACGGTCTCGAAGCTCTCGTGCTGCGCACGGACCGTGAAAACGCCTACGCTCGTCCCACCCGAGTAGTGGCCGCTGGACTCTGAGATCAGGGTCTGATTGCTCTCGACCACTAGCACCTGCGCGCCAGCGACCGGCGTGCCGCCGTTGCTCGCGTTTGTAATCTCGCCGGCGAGACTGCCGAGGATGAGATTGGGCAGGGCCATGAAGCGGATCGCGCGCCCGGATTGCAGGGTCGCCGCGCCCTGCGCGTAGCTGTTCCAGAAAGTGTAGAGCAGCCCGTCGTCCCGGTCCTGGTTCTCCATGCCGACTGTTGCGTAGCCGTCGCGCGGATCCAGGTTATTCACCGTCTCGTACTG
>PIVZ01001458.1 GCA_003354045.1 bacterium | reverse complement strand
AGCACGACCCGAGGAAACGGCAGGAACGCCGCGAGAAGAGGGCGGCCCAAAGGGCAATTGCAAAGGCCGAGGCCGGGACGGTCACCGCCGAAGCCATGGCTTGTGATGACGCTCACCGGACGAAGGCGCGTTCCCGAGCCATCCCGACCTCAGTCCGGGACCGAATGCTTATCCAGGCGGGACATCGCTGCGAGTACCGCGGCAGTGACGGTCTTCGTTGTAGTGAGCGCTCACGACTGGAGATCGACCACATCGTGCCCTGGGGTCTGGGTGGCACGAGCGGCCGGGAAAACCTCAGGGTGTTGTGCGGCGCACACAATCGGCTTCACGCCGATCGGTGCTTTGGCGCCGAGTTCATGGACCACAAAATCGAGTCGGCTCGATCCATGTCGGCACGAGAAGGGTCAGGCGGCTATCAGCCACCTCGTCCGGACGAGGTGACGAACCCCAACTATCCTGACACCGGGGTGCGCGAGCCAGCGGTGGTCTACCGCGCCGGGCATCGTCTGAGCTGTGCCGGCCCGCGGCAGCCGATGTGCACTGCCATGGTCTTGGCAAACTGAGCCCGATTGCCGGGGTCGACCAGTCACTTCCTGACCCGATGGCCATGGCGATGG
>PIVZ01001457.1 GCA_003354045.1 bacterium | reverse complement strand
TGGCCCGCAGCAGCACCCGCTGCTCGACGCCTACAACTGGCCCAATCCTGCGATGGGTGGCGAGGAAACCCACTTCAGCTATGTCGTCGGCGGACCGGCCACTGTGTTGATCCAGATCTTCGATCGTGCTCACGAGCTAGTCGCACGGATCACCGACCAGGTTTCGGCAAGCGGCAGGCGTTCAACCGCGTTCGATACATCGCAGCTCGCGAGCGGAACCTACATCTATTTGATCGAAGTGCGCGACTCCACCACGAGTGACCGCCAGCAGGCCCGCGGGAATCTGCTGGTCGTGAGGTGAATCGATGGTGATGGTTCCGGACAGATGGCGGCGAATCGGCCATGGCGCAGTCCAGGGAATCTGGAAGCACCTGATATTCCTCATCTGCCTGGTCCACCTCATCTACTCGTGCGCCAGCGTCACCACCGCAAGCGCCTCGCCGGTCACCGAAGTCACCCAGGACACAGTCCCCTTCGCCTTCACCCGGCTACCGGTCGGCGCTCATGACCTCGGGCTCGGCGGCACGGCAGCCGGCCTGCTCGTCTCGCCGGCAGCGATCTTCGCGAATCCCGCGGCACTCACTCCCGCCACCAGCCTCCTCCTCTGGGGTGACATCG
>PIVZ01001456.1 GCA_003354045.1 bacterium | reverse complement strand
GGTGGCGCAATCGTCACCCATGTTGCCGAACACCATCGCCTGGACGTTGACCGCGGTTCCCCAGTCGGCCGGGATGTGATACATGCGCCGGTACTCGATCGCGCGATTGTTGTTCCAGGAGCTGAACACGGCACCGATCGCGCCCCAGAGCTGCTCGTACGGATCCTCGGGGAACTCGACTCCGAGCCGCTCCTTGATCGCGCCCTTGAACTTGGCAACGAGGTCCTGGAGGTCCTCGGCGGTCAGATCGCTGTCGAACTCGACGCCGCGCTCCTCCTTCTTCTGCTCGAGAATCGCCTCGAACGGATCAACCTCGGTCTTCGACGCCGGCTTCATGTCGAGGACGACGTCGCCGTACATGGCGACGAAGCGCCGGAAGCTGTCCCAGGCGAAGCGCTCGTCACCGGTCGAGGCGATCAGGCCCTTCACGGTCTCGGAGTTGAGGCCGAGATTGAGCACGGTGTCCATCATGCCGGGCATCGAGGTGCGCGCGCCGGAACGGACAGAGACCAGGAGCGGATTCTCCTTGTCACCGAACTTCGCTCCCATCGCGATCTCGACCTTGGCCAGTGCCGCCTCCACCTCGGTGGTGAGCCCATCGGGGTAGCTCAGATCGTG
>PIVZ01001455.1 GCA_003354045.1 bacterium | reverse complement strand
AGGGCCACTGGAGCAAGGCCTTTCATAAGACTTTCAAGAGATACGGCATCGACATCGACAAGCCATTCAAGAAGCTGAGCCGGAAGTTCAAGGACATCATCTTCTACGGCGATCCGGCCGTGCGCGGCCACGCGAAGCAGGATCACTTCCTCGTCCCCATGGACAAGGGCTCAAACTGGGGCGCGAAGGACTGGCGCATCGGCGGGCTCGTGCCCAACCTGCTGCGCCGCTACCAAAATACGCGCTCGGAGGCGGCCCGCCGCCACTACGCGCGGCACATGGCCGAGAGGCCCTGCCAGGGTTGCGGCGGCTTCCGCCTCAAGCCCGAGAGCCTCGCCGTCACCTTCCGCGACAAGGGGATCCATGAACTCTGCGACACGCCGATCGGCGAACTGTTCCCGTTCATGCGCGATCTCGTCCTCACGGCAGAGGAGAGCGAGGTGGCCGGCGAGCTGCTCGTCGAGATCCAGGAGCGCCTCGGTTTCCTGGATAAGGTTGGGCTCGACTACCTGAACCTTGGCAGACAGGCGCCGACACTGAGTGGCGGAGAGAGTCAGCGCATCCGGCTCGCGAGTCAGATCGGCCGCGGCCTCACCGGCGTCCTCTATATACTGGACG
>PIVZ01001454.1 GCA_003354045.1 bacterium | reverse complement strand
GATTTCAACAACGGCAACGGCTACAAGGCCCCGGTCCGCAAGGGTGGCCAGGGCTTCGCGGGCCGCGTGGCATACACCGGTGACGCGGGTGTCGTTCTGTCCGGTCTCTTCACGAGTAACACCGAGGGCACCTGGGTCGACGGAGGCGCGGCGATGGGCAGCGGCGAAGCCGACACCTACGTCGAAGGCTTCGCCGGTTTCGAGCAGGATGCCTGGCGCTTGTACAGCCAGTACGGGATGTTCACCGACGGCGACAGCGACGTAAAGTCCAGCGGCATTTCTGTTTTCGGACGCGCCACGCTCACCGAGGGCACCCATGGCATCGCCCGCTTCGACATGGCCGACCCCGACACCGACACCGAGGACGACGGCTACACCTGGTTTCTCGTCGGCCTCGACTACGAGCTGCACGAGGGCTACTACCTGCAGCCCAGCTTCCGTGCGAAGAGCTTCCAGATGGACGGAATGGACTCCGAGAGCGAGTTCGTCCTCACCCTGCTCGGCATATTCTAAGGAGTTGAAGTAGACGGCGACGGCGCAACGCGACCCATCAAGGGCAAAGACAAGCGGGAGCGGCAAAGGGCGAAGAAAATCGGAGTTCGTGAGAGGTCAGTCGGC
>PIVZ01001453.1 GCA_003354045.1 bacterium | reverse complement strand
CCACGGACCATGCCTGGCCAAGCCGATCCGGAACAGTCGCACCGGTCGATCAAGCAGACTCGTTCGAAGCGCGCGGGAGCGAATCGTCTCGTACAGGTGCACCCACAACCTCGGGGTGCTCGGGTACTTCCACGCGCTGAATTTCACTGTCTCGAACTTGCCTGCAAGTTCATCCGCCACAAGGTCCATCAGGAAGGTCTTACCACGCCCCCAATGGCCGAAGAGGCCGAAGCAAAGCTCGTCTTGACTGCTGTGGAAGAAACTCGCAAGCGCCTCGGCCTGCTCGGGCGCGCCGATACACGCCTCGTCAGCGGTCGAGTGCGTTCGATAACGCGGCTCCAACCTCCTCTTTGCCCGAACCAACCTGGCGGGGAACATCTCGACGATTCTCGAGAAGGCCGCCGTGTTCTTCGTGTAGAGATCAACTGTCAGCGGTGCACTGCCGCCACCTGGAAGCCGGCGCCCCGACTTGAGTTCGTAGAAGATCTCAATGCCCATGCGCAGCCCGACCTCTCCCTTGTCGAGCTTGTCCGCCTGGTCGCGAGTACCGAGTATCGCAACGATCACCCGGGAGAGCTTCTCTATCCGTGCCAGCCGGACAACACTCCGCGCGGCGAT
>PIVZ01001452.1 GCA_003354045.1 bacterium | reverse complement strand
TCCTCGAGTTCATCGAGGACCCGCTCCCATTCGGCCAGCGAGATAAGAACAGCCTTGCGGTTCTGCTTCTCAGTGGAGCGTGCGTGTTCGCTGAGACCATCTTCGATTACCTTACTCGGCCCATCCTCGCCGCGATGAGCTTCACGTGCCCCGCATGCGAGCACGACACGCCAAACGCGAGGAGGTACCCCGTCACCCTCGTCGCCGCCTTCGTGTGGGTGGCGCTGCTCTCCATGACAATCTCGGCGATAGTGACGCGCTGGGGTGCGCTGCTCGGCATCCCCAACGCCTTTCTCGGCATGTACGTCATCGCCGTGGGCGCCGAGATACCCGACGCCATTCAGTCAGTCACCGTCGCCAAGCGAGGCTACGGCTCGATGGCCGTTGCCAACTCGTGCGGCTCGCAGATCTTGAACATCCTCATCGGCCTAGGGCTGCCGTGGTTCATGTCGTCCGCCGCGGGGAGGGACGTGACCATACGCGAGTTCCACGACCTTCAGGTGGAGGGCCTCGTGCAGGCGGCCAATCTCGCGGTCTTTGTCTCGCTTTTGATCCTCCCCACGTTCAAGTCGTGGCGGCCCGGCGACCACTCCAAGGCGCAGCTCGGCAGATCCAAGGG
>PIVZ01001451.1 GCA_003354045.1 bacterium | reverse complement strand
GCCCCGTTGAGGACGACGCCGTCGTCGCTGTAGTTCGCCATGTTCCCGGCGAAGTGCTGCGGCCACCCTAGGTCCTTCTGACCCGCAATCATCCACAGGCACTCGGCAAAATGGAAGAACGGGTTGGCGTCCCGCTCGGGCCAGAAGATTACTCGCTCCTCCGGCCGGGTGTACGTCGTACATAAGGGCACCGGCAGCCGCAGAACCCGCCCGTTCCGCGAGGGTTGCTCCACCCCCGCGGTCTTGAGGAGCTTGAGGCCCACGGGCAAGGCGTCGTGGACGTTGCGTACCTGGATCGTGATGGTCATGTCGTTACAGGCCCCTGTATGTTCGCTTGAGTTGCTGGCCTTCTTGGCCACGACGGTACTTGTCGTACTCGCAAAGCGAGTGCTCCACCGTCCGCATGTCCCAGGCCCTCAGCTTCTTCGGCCAGTGCATCGCCTTCCCGGCTTCCTCCAGGAGATCCTGCATCATGACGAGCATGTCGGCCTGTCCCGAGCCGGTCTGGTAGTTGGGGCCCTTGATCCGGTTGCCCTCGTAGATCCAGCCGAGTCCTCGCGCCGCGCCGGGTCCGGCGGAAGCCCACGTCATGTTGTCCGCCGCCCCCCAGAGGAAGTCG
>PIVZ01001450.1 GCA_003354045.1 bacterium | reverse complement strand
GAGCGGCGGCATGATCGAGCTGAGCCTCGGCAGACGGCAAGACAAGCCGGGCTCGGTCGGAATCGATCTCCTCGTAAATCTCCCGCGCCTGGAGGAGGCCGGGCTGCGGCTCAGCGCGAAGCTGCTCAGCCTGAAGCAGGGTGTAAGTATCTTCAGCGGTTCTTCGCCCCGTCGGGAGAACAATAATGTAGCGGGCAACCCGATGGCGGTCGATCCAAACCGAACGGACCGCGGTGTAAGCGATGTCGTGGATTGAGGGCCTACGATTCCGCACCAAGGTCTGGTTGGTGTCGATCGCCGGGACCTGCGTCGCGTTGCTGTTGGCCGGGTTCGGCCTGGCCGCCAGCGATCTATTCACCACACGCATGTCCACGGTGGCAAGGCTGAGCGCAGATGCCGCCAGGATCGCCATGCTCTCCACCGCCGCCGTTCGCTTCAACGACGAGGTCTCTGCCAGCGAAACTCTGGCATTCCTTCGTACTGACCCGCACGTGATGATCGCCGCAGTCTACGTAGAAGACGGCAGTGTGCTGGCGACCTACTCGCGCGAGGGATCGGTCGGTCAACTGCCGCGTCCACCCCGGGATCAAGAATCTCGAATCGTGGGCGGAGAGGCCGA
>PIVZ01000686.1 GCA_003354045.1 bacterium | reverse complement strand
ATATACTGTCTCAGCGTAAGGATCAACCAAGAGCAGAGGGTTGTTCCACACATAGCTGCAACGCGGATAGTTGAGATTGGCGACGTCACCGAGGTCAGTGTAGGTAAAGCCCTGGGTGAACGTCTCTCCGTCGGCTTTGTCGACGGCGACCGTCGTTTCGCGCTGCGACACTCGGCCCGCCTTGCCGCCGTAGCTGTAGGTCTCCTCCACGTCGACGTCGAAATGGATCGTGCCGGTGCCGCAGGAGGGTTCTGTCCCGTTCCAGCCGGAGAGGTCACCGCACTCGAAACCGCTGGAGAAGATCTCGTCCGGGTCCGGCGGGGGCCCGAGGACGATGTCGTAGCGGTTGAACCGGGTGGCCGTTTGGAGCTTGCCCTTCTGCCAGTTGCCGGAGCCGTTGGCAGTGGCGTAGACAAAGCTCTTCCACGGGAGCTCGTCGCTGTCGCGGATCTCGGTGAGCCGTTCGGCGGCGTCGTAGTCGAAGCTGAGGTCGCTGCCGCCGTCGATCTTGCGACCGGCGTGTCCCAGGGCGTCGTAGTCCTGGTAGGTGACGGCCACGGACTTCTCCGGGTGGCTCTCGGAGGTGAGGAAGCCGCGCCGATCGTAGGTGAAGGTGCGCACCTGCGTGACCCCGCTCGTCGTCGTGACCTGAGAGAGGCGGTTGCCGACGTCGTAGGCGTAGGTAGTCGTCACGTTAGCCCCGCCCGATCCCGAAGGCTCCAGCACCCGGTAGAGGCGTCCCTGGCGATCATAGCGCTCGGTCGTCGTCGCGGCGCTCTCGCCGCCCTGGGAGGTGGCGAGCTTCACGGTGCGATTCACGACCCGGTCCCCGGTGTAGCTCAGGGTCACGTCGTGGGAGGCGCCGTCCGGCGGCCGAATCGTTCCGGAGCGGCCGAAAGCGTCGTAGCCCAGAAACCGCGTAAAGTCCGTCGCGCCTCCTTCGCTCTCGTCGTACCACTCGGAGGCCGTTGCACGGTTGCCCATCCCGTCGTAGGTGGTCTCGCGAGCTACCCAATCGAGCCCCGGTAAGAGCCGGCGCTCCTTGGCCACCCGTCCGAAGCCGTCGTATTGATACTCCTCTTCGGCGAGGATCGTCCCGGTCTCGCTACCGTTGGCCCGCCGCCGGATTCTCACCTTCGCCGGACTCGCCGCTGAAGTGGCTCGCGTGTACTGATACTCGATCCAGGCGTCATGGCCGGCCGCCGGCTTCACCCAGATGAGCCGACCGAGCTCGTCGTACTCCAGCGCGGTCTCGATTCCGGCGACGTCGCGGCTCGCTGAAGGGAGCCCGGTGCTCGAATCGACGGTGAGGTCGACGGTATTGAACCCGATCCCCGTCCCTGACCCGTCAGGGTCGGTGTAGCGAGAGGTGGCCAGCGAGCCGGAATCGTAGGTGTGGACCTTGCGGTAGGCCGACAACGACGGGAGCGGCAGGCCGCAGAGATTGGCCGAGGAGCTGACCGATTGCACGTCGCCGCCGTAGTGCTTCGCGATCTGCGGGTTCCCGTCGTCGTCCGTGACGAGGAGGGTGATGAGGTCGTCCTGGCCGTGAGACTTTCCCTCCAGGACGCGAGCCCGGCGGAGAAAGCCCGTCGCGGCGTCGAAGCACGCCTGCGACCTGGCGGTCACGCCCCCTTGGGTCACTTCCTTGCCGGTGAAGGTCTCCAGCACCCACGGATCGTCCGACAGCCACATCATGTACCCGGCTTGCACGGTCGTGCCGTAGGTTCCGCCGAGCACCAGGTCGTGCCCAGGGTTGTACTCGGTGCGGCTCGTGCGCGTGTTGCTGCCCGGAAAGTTACTGCCGAGCGTGCTCTGACGGTAGTGGCCGAGGCCGTCGGCGTCACTGTAGGTCACGTCGGCGTAGCGATTGCTGTCGTCGTGGTAGACGGTGCGCCGCGAGGTCACTCGCCGGTTGGAGTCGTCGCATTCGAGGGCCACCTGGAGGCACGGCTCCTCGTAGTCGTAGCGCAGGTAGGTGGAGCGCTTGAGAACGCAGTTGGCACCGTTGGTGTCGCAGTCGAAGGCCTCGCTCGAGAGGGATCGTGTTCCAGAGGCGTCGGACACCAACCGGGTGATCGGCAGGCCGTATTCCTGAGGACGAAAGCCGTCGGACGTGCCCTGCGAGGGCAGCGAATTCGGCCACACTGAGAAATAGTGCCGGGTCTTGTCCTTCAGAGGCGTCCGGACCTGGGTCACCGACACTTGATAGGGATCCTCCTTCAACTTTTCGTCACAGTAGCCGGTCGCCACCGACGGACGACTCTCGAGCGTCTGGCTGTAGAGCCAGCTTCCGAGCTCGGCGCCCGCCGGGTCGAAGAAGGTGCGAGACAGCACCCCCGGGCTCCTTTGCGCCCAGAACGGCTGGATTTCCGGGTCACAGCCGTTGGTCGGGATCTCCCACAGCGCGTAGTCGTACTCGATGCGGCCCAGCGTCGGCAGGGTCAGGCTGTCCAGCGTCCCTTCGTTGCAGCTGCCCGACGCGAGGTAGCCGAGCTCGTAGGTCGAGCCGTCGGGTAAGACGATCTGGCTCAGCTGCGGCACGCCGATCGTCGACGTCAG
>PIVZ01001449.1 GCA_003354045.1 bacterium | reverse complement strand
TCGTGCAGACGCTGGTCGACGGATCGGTTGCGGCCGGTGAGCACTCGGTGGTCTTCGACGGACGGAATGCGGGCGGCCGCGCCCTCGCCTCCGGCATCTACTTCCTGCGGATGGAGACGCCGGAGATCATGCAGGTGCGGCAGCTGACGCTGGTGAAGTAGGATCTGGTTCGCTTCGCGGGGACCGGTCGAGTCCTCGCAGAGTCGTAGCCACAGGCAAGCCCCGTGACCGGATGGTGGATCGATCCGCTTGCGGGGCTTCTGCTTGCCCGGTACTGTTCGGAATGGACGCATTCCTGTCGCCCTCCTCCTGGCCTCTCTTACCAGCGCTGCATTCGCCTCGGTGGAGATACTGGAGACCACGACCATGCCCCATGCAGAACGGCTCATCACGAAGGAAGTCATCGTCGCCGCCCCGCGCGCCGACGTCTGGCACGCCTTCACCACCACCGAGGGCGTCACCACCTTCTTCTCGCGCAGCGCCCGGATCGATCTTCGCCGCGGCGGTGCCTACGAGATCTACTTCGCCACGGACGAGGAGCCCGGTTCGCGCGGCTCGGAGGCGTGCCGGGTCATCAGCTTCGTCGAAGGGGAGATGCTCTCTTTCACCTGGAACGCGCCAC
>PIVZ01001448.1 GCA_003354045.1 bacterium | reverse complement strand
CGCTCAGCCGCGACATGCAGTTCCCAGGCCGCGGTATCGACTTCGAATCCGGCGGGGATAGGCAGGTCGAGCAGGATCATGGGAAGAGAGGCCGCGGTGCGGTTCTCGACCGTGGCGGTCGCGCGTAGCCACTGGCCGACCTGGGTTTCGCTGGCGCCGTACTCAAGACTTACTTCGAGAGGCTGGTCCGGTGCGGCGGCGGCGTGCTGGTGATGGTGGAGCATCGAGACCTGGTAGGAGGTCGCGGCACCCGAAACATCGGTGAGCACGAGGTCGGTCGGCTCGCGCGTCCCGAGGAGATCGGTGAGGTCGATAAGCTGCATGACATCGGATTGGTGCGGTTCGATGGTGATCCGATGGATGAGCTCTCCATCAGCTCGCACCTCAATCTCACACTGGGCGGTGTCGTCGAGTGGGCGACCAGCGGACATTACCAGGGCCCTGAGAGCGAGGACGGTTGCCTGTGTGGTGCCCCAGGAGCCACGGGCGTCCCGCTGTTCAACCAGCCAGCTCAGGGCGTCACGCACGGTCGCGGACGCCTGGTCCAACTCCATGAGCGCGATCGCTGCGAGAGCGGTGGCCTCGATGTGGCCCGCGTTGCCGGCACCATAGAACATCGTGCG
>PIVZ01001447.1 GCA_003354045.1 bacterium | reverse complement strand
TTTGAATTTCTCGGGTACATCACGAAACAACAGCTCGGCCAACAGCCGGTGATAGGCGACGGCGTAGGCGACGGCGTCGATCGGACGCTCGAAGAGGAAGAGGAAGCCGTCGGTCTTGTCGATTTCCTGGCCGCCGTGCAGGGCCAGGAGGTCGCGTGCCAGCCGGTCATGGGTGGCCGAGACCTCGGCCATACGGCGGTCGCCGAGCTTTCCCGAAAGCTCCGTGCTACCTACGAGATCGGTCAGGAGCAGGGTCTTGAGCGCGACTTCGGAGGAAGGGTCCGATCGACGGCGAGGGTTGGTCATCCAGATTGAGTATAATCCCCATCATGGCAACACCTCAAGAACGCATCCAAACCGACGTCAAAGAGGCCATGAAGGCCCAAGACAAGGAGCGCCTCAGCACCCTGAGGATGCTTTTGACCGATCTCAAGAACGAGAAAATTCGCCGCGGCGAGGAGGTCGACGAAGACGCCTTCCTCGCCACGGTGCGTCGCGGCATCAAGCAACGCCGCGACGCCGAGCAGCAATTCAAGGACGGCAACCGCCAGGAGCTCGCCGACAAGGAGGGGCGCGAGGCTGAGATCCTCGGGACCTACCTGCCCCAGCAGATCGACCCCGAC
>PIVZ01001446.1 GCA_003354045.1 bacterium | reverse complement strand
ACTTCGAGGGCCGCGGCTATTTCGAGGAAGACCTCGGAGTCGGGATTTCTGCTCCTCTGCACCGGCTGCATGTCCTCGAGGATTCGCCGAGTTCTAACGTTGTGCATATCGAGCGCGCGGCCGATGCCTCGTCGAGTTCCGACCTGCTCGAGCTCGAAATGGGCGACGGGTCGGACGCAGCCACGCAATTCATCGAATGCCAGCGCAGTGGCGGCGACATTGAATTCCGCGTCTGGGCCGACGGCGATGTCAGCGCGGATGGCGTTTTCACCGCAGGTGGGGCCGACTACGCCGAGATGGTGAAGATCAGCAGCGGCGTGGATTCAGTCCAGGCCGGCGATGTCATGGTGATCGATCCGGAAAACCCGAGCGCCTTCCTCAAATCCGGACGTGCGCGCTCCACACTCGTAGCGGGAATCTACAGCACAAAGCCCGGCATTCTCGGCTCCGAACATGACTGGGACCAACTCGCCGCTGAATTGACACAACCGAGCGGTGAGAGTCTGACTGAGTCGGCAGCGTTGAAGTCGATCGAACTCGGTCGGATGATCGACGAGATACCCCTCGGGCTCGTCGGCATCGTCCCGTGCAAGGTGTGCGAGGTAAACGGCGCAATCAAGACG
>PIVZ01001445.1 GCA_003354045.1 bacterium | reverse complement strand
GCCCCCCGGCCACGGGAAAGCACGAAGGCCGGGTGGCCCGAGCGGCAACTCCCTCGCCGCCTGCGCCGGATCAGACGCCGGATCGCGACCGCCCGGGCTATTTCATGTTTTGTTCACCACCTGCACGAACTATCCGGTAGAATAGCCCGCTCGCATCTCGGCCTTGCGACAGCCTAAGTAGTACGCAAGGTCTGGGAGAAGGTGGCCGCTACTGCCCTAAGCAGGCGGCCCCAACCAGTCCGGTCGCAGGAGGGAACCGGGAAGCTCTACCACTACTACCGAATCGCTGCAGCCATACGCGTCGTCACGTCGCGGATCGTGAGATGGCATCAGCGACTTGGACGCTCACCGAGCACCCCCTCGAGAAGCGCCACGAGTACCTCGAACACGAGACGAACGTGGCCACGGAGATTCCGTCGCCCGGAAACGTACCAAGTCCGGAGCCGTAGCGCTCCGAAGGTTACGCTGAAGAGGCACACACATGATGCTCCGCTGGCGTTCAGGCCGGAGTCAAGTCAACGCGCTTTTACCAGGAGGTGAACAGCCATGAAGAGACCTAGTTTCGTAGCAGCCATGGTCTTCGTACTCTGTCTGGCCGCCCGCGGGGGCGCACAGGAAAGGGGG
>PIVZ01000111.1 GCA_003354045.1 bacterium | reverse complement strand
GACTGGCGCATCGACTCGGCCATACTGCGCGGAAGCGCGGGATCGGCGAGATCGCCGCGGTCCCACATCTCGCGGTAGCCGCCGTGGACGTAGAGCCAGGGCATGAGCGGTGTGTTTGGCGCCTTCTCGCTGAACATCGTGAAGAAGTTTTCGTAGTCGTACGGCGTGAGCCCGCGGATTGCTTTGGGGATCGCCCGCAGGGTTTCCATCAACGACATATCGACGCCGACGCTCATATGCTCCAGACCGTCGAGTCCCCACCAGGCGGCAACGCGCATGCCACCGCCGGGCTTTCCCTGGTTGCCCGTGAGCGCCATGAGCAGGATCATCGCACGCTGGTAGAGGTCGCTGTGATGGTGCTTGCACGAGCCCCAGGAGGCGAAGATCATCGCGGTGGGCGCCGCGGCCAGCTCGTGCGCAAAGCGTTTGATGACCGAAGGCGCAATGCCGGTCACCTTGGCGGCCTTCTCGGGCGTGTAGTCGGCTAGATGCCTGCGCAGTCGCTCGAAGACCGGCTCTACCTCGACTTTCGCGCCGTCGGTCAGCTTGGCCGTGAAGCTTCCCGTTAGCGCCGGCTCGAGTCCTTCCAGCGCCAGCGATCTGTTGCCGTCGCCCTCGCAGCCCGGAACTTCGGCGAGTTTCTGTGTGGCCTCGTTCCAGTAGTAGAACTGGTTGTCCTTGCCGCCCTTTGCGAGGTCGGACTCACGCAAGAAGCGTCCGTTGTCCTTGCGCACGAGGATCGGCATGTCGGTCTGCTCGCGCACGTAGTCGGCATCGTAGAGGCCCTCTTCGACCATGATCTGCGCAGCCGATAGACCCAAGGCTGCGTCCGTCTCCGTCTTTGGATTGATCCACAGGTCCGCGTGAATGGCGGTGGGACTGTAGTCGGGGGCGATTACGACCAGCTTGGCCCCCCTGTAGCGCGCCTCGTGCATGAAGTGCATGTCGGGAATGCGGGTGTAGGTCGGGTTGCCGATCCACACCACGATGTAGTCGGAGCGGAACCAGTCATCCGAGGTGCCCTCGCAGTTGTACATCCCCCAGGTCTGCACACAGCCCATCGGCATGTCGCCGACTCCGGACCAGGAGTCGAGAACGGTTGCTTGAATCGAGTCCGTGTAGCGGGTCTCGCCGGCGGTCTCAGGTCCGAAGCCTGCGTTGGTGGTGCCGTGGTCGTGAATGATCGTTTCGGTGCCGCCGGCAACGGCGGCGTCGATGATCGCATCTGCAATCGCCGTATAGGCCTCGTCCCAGGAGATTCGCTTCCACTTGCCCGCGCCGCGCGGCCCTACTCGCTTGAGCGGATGGAGCACGCGCGAGGCCGCTGCCTGCAGGTCGCTGTAGCACGCGCCTTTCTGGCAGCCACGCGGGTTGAAATCCGGAACGTCGGGCCGCGGCGCTTCATAGATGGTGTTCTGCTCTTCGCGCCAGACGATGCCGTCTTTTACGTAGACGTTCCAGGCGCAGGCCGAGATGCAGTTGGCGCGCGTATGGGTCCCTTTCGCAATCTTGTCCCAGGTCCAGCGTTCCCGGAATACGTCGCGCCAGTCGCCGTAGACGATCTGACTCACTGCCGTCTTGGGCACTGGATCGACTCCGGGTGGGATCGCCGGCTCGGGCTTGCGCGGCCTCAGACGGCTCAGCCCCAGAGCAACGGCGGTGACGCCGACGCCGGCGCCGACTATGAAAGTCCTCCTGGTAATCCCCTTGGACCCGGAATCACTCATCTACTCTTCCTCTCTCGGTGGCATCGTTCGCACGGTCAAGCGGCCTCCACCTCTACGCGTGTGTCGCGGTCTGTGTGGCTCGGCTGCAGGCAGGTCACCATTGGGCGCAGGTGGAACTGACCGCCGGCTAGCTCGACCGGGTTTAGTGGCGAGGGAATCAGATTCTGGAAGCCTCTACCGTTCTTGAACTGAAAGTTTTCCCAGGCGTGGTAGACGATGAGCTGGCCGTCGCGCACCGATGGCGAGACCTTGGCCATGATCTCGAAGGCATCCATGTCGTTGAACACGCGCACTTTGGCGCCATCGTCTATCTCTCGCCGCCGGGCATCGTGCGTACTCATGTACATGACCGGCTCGCCGCGCTGCTGGCGCAGCATCAGAGCGTCGTCGCGCCAGCTCGAGTGGATGCTCCAGCGGGTGTGGCCGCCGGTAAGCATCAGCGGGTAGTCGCCACCGGCGCTCGGCGGGTCCTTGTGCAATGGCAGCTCCTCGCCCATCTCCAGGTAGAGCTCCTGGTCGAGATAGAACTGCATGCGTCGCGACAGGGTGGGGTAGGGCTCCTTTTCGAAGACGTGCTTGGTCAGCGGCGTGATCGAATCGTCGGGCGGAATATGGGTTGCATTGCCCACCGTCGTCACGCTGTGGCCGATGTCGGTGAAGCGGGCGAAGCCCTTCTTCTTGAGCTCCTCCCACTTGATGCCACCCAGGTTGCTCGAGCGTTCGAGCAGATCGGCGCAGACCTTCTCGTCGTCGGTGGGGCCGAACTCGCCGCCCTGCGAGTATTTTTCGTACAAATTGTCGAGCGGACGCTCGTCACCACGCCGGTCTACGAAGCTCGACATGTCGCGCTCCCTGGCGCGGCGGTCCACCGCCATGCACATCAGCGAGATGGTCTCCCAATCCGACTTGGCCTCGAAGAATGTCGTGGCCTTTTCACCTGTATGGATGAACGGCATCAGGGTGGTGACCCACTTGAGCTCGCTGCGCTCGTACCAGGCTGAGACCGGCAGTACGTAATCGGATTGGAGGGCCGTCGAGGTCATGCGCGAGTCTATCGTCACTACCGTGTGAAGCTTGGGCCAGAGCTTCTCGAGAAGCAGCGGGTAGGCGCGCACCCGGCGCAGAGGGTTGCTGCCGTAGACAAACAGCATCTTGGGGTCGGTACCCGGCCGCGGCCACACGTTTTGCCAGCCCTTGGCGAAAGATTCCTCCAGCACCTCGCGTACCGGGCGCTTCAAGTGTGGATCCCAGTTCTCGAGCTTCTCGCTGGCTTCGAGCAGGCCGCCGTGCACGTACCAGAACAGAGCGCCCGAGGTCATCCTTCCCGAGGCCATGATGTCGCGGCCTTGCTCGTAGGAGATCATCTCATCGGTGTAGCCGGCCAGCTTCCAGCGAGCGGTGTTCACCACCGTACTGCCGATGATCCTTATCGCCGTCGGATTAAGCATGTCGGTGACCGAGAACATCGAGCGCACGTGACTTTCCAGGCCGTCGTGGTCGAGCCACGGGAAGGCGACGAAACCGCTGCCCTTCTTTCCGTAATTGCCGGTGAGTGCGAAAACGAGCGCCTGGGTGCGCTCGATCAAATTGCCGTGATAGTACTTGCTGAAATTGCTGGTGGTGACCATCGCGGCGGCATTCGCCTTGCCCATGCGGCGGGCAAGGTCGCGAATGAGCGGCGCCGGCGTACCGCACATCTTGAAGGCCTTCTCCGGGGTGTAGGCCGATAGACGTGCCTCGAGCAACGAATAAACGGTGGTCACGCGCACCGAGGCACCGCTGGCAAGCTCTACATCGAAGCTGCCCTCGAGAACAGGCTCGAGTCCCTCCAGCGATAGACTCTCGTCCGGTACGACCACAGCGCCGCGCTTCTTGTCATAGAAGTAGAGTTCCTCGTCGCTCCCGCCGCTACTCAGGTCCGAGCTACGCAAGAACATCTTGGTGTCGTCACGCACGAGCAACGGCAGGTCGGTTTGCTCCGTGACGAAGTCGCGATCGACGAGCCCTTCCTCCATTATCACCTGCGCCATTGCCAGGCCGAGGGCGGCATCCCCTCCGGGCTTCACCGGCACGAACAAGTCGGTGTGCACCGAGGAGGCGCTGTAGTCTGGCGCGATGCAGACGAGCTGGGCGCCCTTGTAGCGGGCCTCTGTGAGGTAGTGGGAGTTCGGTATCTGCGTGTAGATGGGGTTGCCGCCCCAGATCAGTATCAAGTCCGAGTAGAAGTAATCGTCGGCCGAGCGCTCGAACATGATCTTGCCGAAGGTCTCGGCAGCGCCGCGATGGCCGTCGCCGATCTCGGTGTTCATGTCGAGGTTGGTCGAGTCCAGCAAGATGGAGAAACGCTGGTGGGCGGCCGCCATGGCGCCCTCGGTGTAGAGCGGACCCAGCTCCCAGACGACGCGGTCGGAGCCATCGCGTTCGATGGTATCGAGGATCCCGTCGGCTATCTCGGTGGTCGCCTGCTCCCAGGAGATGCGCTGCCACTTGCCGGAGCCGCGCGGGCCTACCCGCTTCAAGGGATGGCGGATGCGTCCGGCATCGTACATGCGCTCGCTGTAGCAGCCTCCCTTCTGGCAGCCGCGAGGGTTGGCGTCGGGGAGGGCAGGGTTTATCTGCGGATAGTCCGCGACCTGCTCCTCACGCCATACCATGCCGTCCTTCACGTAGACGTTCCACGCGCAGTGGGCCTGGTACCAGCAGTTGACGAAATGGCTCGAGCGCACGACTTTGTCCCAGCTCCAGCGCTCGCGGTAAACGTCGCGCCAGTCGCCGTAAGCGGGTGCTGCCGCGAATGTCGGGGTGGACGGCTCGGGTACGGGAGCAGATGACGGAGGTGGCGGCTTGGGGGCAAGATACTTGAGCCCGAGCGCGAGCCCTGCCACACCGGCCGCGCCCGCCGCTCCCGCGGCGATGAAGGTTCGACGGCTAAGACGCTTGTCAGTCATTGCCGCTCTCGCCGTGCGGCCGTATCGCCTCACCGATGAAGGCGGCCGCCTCTCGCATGCGACTTTCGAGTGGGTACTCTGGGTCGTTCATCCAGTTGGTCAATGTGGCATTGACAGCACCGACCACCATCTCGGCCAAGAACGCCTCATCAAGGTCGCTACGTACCTCCCCGCGTTGCTGGCCCTGGTTTATGATAGCGGCGAACGCTTCGTTGACGCGTGCGAGGTAGGGGACCGGTTTGCCGGGCTGTCTGCCGGTGCCCATGAGTTCGAGCAGGACGTTGTGAGCGAGGCTGCGGGCCTGGGCGATCTCGCTAGTGGTGCGGTCGGTAAACCCCGTTATGCGCTCCTGTGCCGAAACCGGCCGCGCGAGCTGTTCTTCTATGAACTCGTTCAAGCGGCCGACCACCTCGCCGGTCATCTCGGCGAGCACCGCGTTCTTGCTCTGAAAGTGATTGAAGAAGGTGGCCTGGGCGATGTCGGCCGCCTCGGCAATCTGCTCGACCGTCGTGGTCTCGAAGCCATGCTCGAGGAAGAGCTGGCGGGCGGTCTCGTAGATATGCTCGCGAAGCTCTCGCTTCTTACGTTCCCGACGTCCTTCTACGGCTACTGCTGCTTTCATTAGAGTACGCTCCAAAAACCTACCGTACTCTAACTATAGAGTCATCTCCGTGGTTAGAGCAAGCGGCGGCCGGGTCACCTGTTCGGAACTCGGAGCCTGACCTGGGTAATTGAGAAACCGCTTTGCAATCAAGTACTTAACCAGGAGGGATGGCCGGGCGAGGGGCGCCTCCTTGACGGCGGGGACAGGCGGGTGGTAGCGATATGCGGCTGGGTGGCCGCGGCTTCGATCCTACGAGATGCGCTGGCCACGCGGTCTGGAGGAGTCCATGGCAGAGTCCAAACGCATGCTCGACGGCATCAAGGTGCTCGACGTCGGTACCTTCGTCTTCGGCCCCGCAGTGGCCACCGTCATGTCGGATTTCGGCGCCGAAGTGATCAAGGTGGAGCCGCCCGGCATCGGAGACCCCTACCGTTATCTCTCCCAGATGGCGCCGCTGCCTGTCAGTGAGCACAACTACTGCTGGATTCTTACCTCGCGAAACAAGAAGAGCCTGGCGCTCGACCTCAAGAAGGAAGAAGGGCGCGAGGTGCTCATGAAGCTCGTAGCCGATGCCGACGTATTCCTGACGAACTTTCCTCCGGCGGTGGTCGAGCGCCTGCGGTTGACCTACAGCGAGCTAAAGCCGCTCAACGAACGCCTCATCTACGCGCAGGCCACCGGTTACGGCGAGGCTGGCGAGGAGTCCGGCAAGCCCGGCTACGATGCCACCGCCTTCTGGGCTCGTTCGGGGTTGATGGACGCGGTGCGCTCGCGCGATGCCGAGCCGGCTCTGCCGATGCCGGCGATGGGAGATCAGCCGAGTGCGATGGCGTTGCTCTCGGGCGTGATGATGGCCCTGTTCAACCGGGAGCGAACCGGCGAAGGGAGCCGGGTGAGCTCCTCACTCATGGCAAACGGCGCGTGGGCGAACGGGATTCTTCTGCAAGCCGTACTCTGCGGAGTCGAGCATTTCGAGAAACCCTGCCGGCAAGACCCGCCCAACGCGCTGGTCAATCTCTACGTGTGCCGCGACGACCGCTGGTTCCTGCTGGCGATGGTGCAGGAGGACAAGGACTGGCATCGCCTGGTTGAATGCACGGGCCGGCCCGAGCTGGTTTCCGATCCACGTTTCCAGACCACTGCTGCGCGCCGCGACAACGCGCAGGCGTTGATGGGGATCCTCGACGAGGTCTTCAGTAGCAACGACTACGCCTACTGGCGGGCGCGCATGAACGAACACTCGATAACCTTCGGCGAAGTCGCGCAGGCCCCGGATCTCCCTGCCGACCCGCAGATGATCGCAAACGGAGTCTTCGTGGATTTCGAGGCGAAACAGGCCGAGGCGCTACGAACCATTGACTCGCCGATAACCATCGATGGCCAGCAGAAAGTGGTCCCGCACCCGCCTCCTCAACTCGGCGAGCACACCGACGAGATCCTCGCCTCGCTCGGCTACGGCGACGAAGAGATCGGCGTCCTGCGAGAGCGCGGAGTGATCGGTTGACCGTCCTCGTCGTGCGGGCCAGGTCGCGCCACCGGCGAACGAGCGCCGGTAGCGCGACAAATCGATTCGAGCGGGCGAGCGAGTCTTGCCTACAACCCTATCTGTACGTCGAAGAGAGCACCCCAGTTCTCGGACTCGTCGTTGAGACCGATGGGGAAGCCAACTGCGATCTCGACCGGTATTCCCAGGTGATCCTCGAGACCCACGGCCAAACCGGGAACTGCCGATACAGTCTCCGTGCCGTCACCGAACTCGGAGTTGAAGGCGAGGTGCACGATCACGCCGGCGGGGCAGGCGTAGTAGTCGAACGCGAGATTGGCAAAGCCGCGCTCGAAGCCGTCGGACTCCATCGCCATTGCGCCGGGCTCGAAATGGATGCCGAGTGAAGCCGCCTCGACGTCGAGGCTCAGCGGCACGGAAACCGCGAACTCCCAGATATCGTGGCCGACGGTGGCCGTCGGAAGTCCGACGGCGGCGAGCACCGCGCCGGTCAGGGCGCCGGAGTGAAACAACGCGTACTTCGCTTCCACCTCGATGTTACCGAGACCTGCATCGGCATCACCGTGGCTCTCTTCTTCGGGCGGATCCACGCCGTGGCCACCTCCGTCGTCCGTATGTACGGGTCGTGGGCTCATGCGCACGAACGGGACCGCAACCTCGACCGTGAGGTCATCGGTGAGGCCGTACTCGAACTCGGCGACGATCTCTATTTCCTCTTCGTGATCGAAGCCGAAATACGCAGCCACGACGTCTACCTCCAGCCCACCACGGTGAACGGTGTAGGCGGTGTTGGTGCGCAGGTGCTCGAGTTCGGTGGGCCGCCGCGTGGCCGAGTGTCCGCTCGCGCCCTCGTGGGAGATGCCGTGGCCGGCCCCGGGGTCGGAGGCCTGTACGGACGGTGCCGAGAGAATAAAGATCAATGCCAGGAAGAGAGAGTACGTGTGTAGGATTCGCATGATTCGAACTCGCTTGTCATGGCCGCCACCCACTTCCGGGCCTCGAAGGCGGCAGCCGTCCCTGTTGCCAATGCCCTCACCTGCTGATCCGCCTCGAGTTGTCGTGGAATCGCCGCGGCGCCGGCTCCGGCGCGCCCGGATGATAGGGGCCTGTCTATAAAGGTCGGGTCCCGGGCTCAAACGCGCGTGCCGCGGTGACGGCCGAGATCGAGCAACTCGTCTCGAGGATGGCACGCGAAATTCCCCGTTGTGCGAAGTGGGCGGGCATTTCGTTGGCGGCGTTACTCCTCCAGGAACGTGTCACTGTAGTAACCGGCGGGGATCGTGCCCATCTTCAGCAGCTTCGCGTGGAACGCCTTCCCCGAGTAGTAGTCACCCTGCTGGGCCTGGTACGCATCGCGCAACTCGAAGATAGCGTTCTTGCCGAGATTGTACGTGATGGCCTGCGTGGGCCACATCGAATAGCGGTAGATCTCACGTTGCGCCTGGCCGCAGACCGCCTTCGCTGCGTCGTCCTCTTCGGCTTTGGCGCAGGCGCCTGGATAGAAGGACACGTGCTCGGTGAAGTAGTCAACGGCTTCGTCGAACGTCATACGTTCGGTATGCAACCCGACATCGACGCGCACGCGCGCGGCGCGCCACAGCTGGCCCTTCAGCTCGTAGAGGTGTTCGGCGGTTGAGTAGTAGCCGTTCGGCGCATCGTCCTGAGGTTCGGCCATCAGGTCCTCAGCGTAGAGCGCCCAACCCTCGGCGGCCATCGAGTCCTCCCACATGGACGAGGAATCCTGGACGGCCCCGGGCGTGAGCCAACGGATGTTGCTGATCTCATCGGCATGTTCGGTCATGTACTTGTAGTGCCAGTCGTGGCCCGGGAAGCCCTCGTGGGCCGTGAGGTCGGCGATCGAGGCGCGGTTGTTGAGCTCGAGCAACGCCGGATCGTTGTCGGTCGGCGTCAGGTAGAAGCGCCCCACGCCCGTGTCCTTGAACGGCGGCGCGGGAAAGTAGGCAGCCTGGATCGCGCCGCGCAGCAGCAGGGGCGTCTCGACGATGTCGAGCTGGTAGTCGTCCGGGATGTCGAAGAGATCGTACTCCCGTCCGTACGCCACCAGGCTCTCGGCGACTTCGCGGTACCAGGCAAACAGCTGGTCGTCGTCCGCCGGCGAGTCTACCGACAGTGCATCCATGACGGCGCGCGTCGATGACCGCTTCTCCTCCTCGGTGCCGAACGGCAGGTTGAGTTCCTCCTCCCCGGCGACTTGTTCGGCCGCGGCGAAGGCCTGGTCCTCCATTTGCACCACCTGGCCCGTGGCGTAGTCGTACAGCTCGGCCGGGCTCATCGAGACCTGGAAGTTGTTGCTCACGTGCCAGCCGTACTCAGCCTCGCCGATGGCGTAGCGGTCCACGGCCTCGTTTAGGTCGTACGTGTCCTCCAGAAAGGCGCCGAAGTCGGTGTACGCGTCCGCCGCCTCACCGCCGGCTTCCTGGACCGCGGCCAACATGTCCGCAGCGAAGGGTCGCGACCCGAGGAAGGTCTCGGCATCGGCGGCCAGTGAGGTGCCGAAGTACTGTGCGTTGGCCTGGCTGGCGTCGATGCCGTTGCCCTGCACCATGCGCCGGTCGGGCATGTTGCCGGCGGTCACACCCGCGGCCAGGTTGGCCTTGGCGTTTTCGAGGTAGGCCGGTATGGCGCGCAATCGCGCCACCACCAGGGCCCACTCATCCTCGGTGCCCAGCAGGCCGTTACTAGCGTCCGTCATGCCTTGGATCTGCCAGTCGACGCCGCTGAACGGATTGCCGGTGTAGGTATCGACGGCCCGCTCCTGGTGTCGGGCTTCGGTGAGCTGGTGTAGCAGGAAGCGCAGCTGCGCTTCCATCACGCGGAGGTCGATGCGGTTCGTCGCCGAGAGATCGTCGGGTGAGATGACGGCGAGCTCATCCTGGACCTCGTTGTAGAATGCTACCTCCGCGTCGCGCGCTCCCGGGCCGGTGTCCCTCAGTTTGCCATCGGTGTCGGCGAGCTCGGCGCTATAGCCGGAGCCGCCGAGATAGGTGGAGGTCACCGGGTACATCTTCAGGGATGCGACGAAGTACCGGTCACGCAGCGTTTCAAATCTATCGTCGGGATCCGCCGCCTGCAGTGACGTGGATTCTGCCGAGCATGCCGCCAGGGCGGCAACAGCACACATCAGGGCCGATACGAATACGAGGCGATGTGACAGATTCATCGTGCTCCTCCTCTCGAGCTTGCGAGGGGCCTCCTCGATTGTCATTGTGCTTGCCCCACCTGGCGCAGCAAGACGTGATAGAGGATCAATGCGCTTTGACGGAGATCATCGACGGGCGCGCCCTCGTTGAGACCGTGGTAGTTGATCGGCGGCCCGAAGTCGTCCGAGAACAGCGCGCCGGCTGCCAGCAACGTCACGTGCCCCTTTGCGTCCGTTCCGCCGCCCGTGGCGATTTCGGGGCAGGCGTAGCCCATTATGTCTTGGTAGCCCTGGCTCAGCACTGGGAGCTGGACGCAGTCATTTGCATCAAAGCTGATGATGCCTTATGTAATGAGTTCATCTTGAACAAGGACGAGACAAACTGTGCAGACATTACTTCGCTGTGTGGGATTTTTTTTGATTCCGGAGTGAAACTCAACGGTTGCCGAGTGTGGAAATCTTGTTTCGCTGGTGAAGGAGAGCCACACTACTACATGTTTGCCAACGTGGACACTCACAAGGGCAAGGAGTTTCATTCTTGGTATGTCTCTGATCAGCTTTGGAGCTGTGAAAAGGAGAAAAATCTCTGCAACAAGAACGTCCCTCCACCAAACATCGTGGCATGGGGCACTGGCGCCCACTACATGGCCCAGTGCAATCTCCCCTACTGGGCGAAAA
>PIVZ01000110.1 GCA_003354045.1 bacterium | reverse complement strand
GTTCGAGTAGTCGAGGATGCAGGTGAGCGTGCCGCCCGGCTCTACCGGATCGGGGCTGCAGCGCTTCTTGAGTTGCAGGTTGTGGTTCGGATCGACGCTATCGACGACGATGACCTCGCCACCGAGGTCGGCGTTGTAGTGATAGCTGGATCCTGAGAAGTCGTAGATCAACTCGTTCATCGACGAGGAGCCGGCGGAAAGGAACTTGAACGTGTATACGGTCTCGACGTCGCCGCCGGCTTTTCCGCCGGGGAACTGCTCGGGACCGGCGCACGCCCGGTAGGTGCCCGCCGGAGGAGTCGGGCCGGGCGCGTCGTCCCAGCTGCAGGCGTCGGCATAGATGCGGTCGTTGGTGGCACCCGGGGGGGCGGTATAGGTCACGTCGGCCGAGAGCAATTCGAAAGACAGGTTGGCGAAGTTGAGGAAAGAGCTGAGTTGCTCGTATCCGTTGGTCGCGGTGTCGGACATAACCGTGTAGCTGGCTATCTGGCCGACGTACACGTTGGTCGGACCGATTATGCTGAGGACGTCGTTGCGGTTCTGCGATATCAAGTGCTCGACGTAGAGCTCGCGCGGCTGCGGCGTGCTGATCATCGCGTGGTTGTCGGCGGAGGCCTCGATGTGAAACTCGCGCGTCGTGTCATAGGCGAGCGGAGTGCGGACTACCTTCAGGAGAAAGTAGAAGTCCGCGCATTCGCCCGGAAGAATGAACAGGCGCGACATGCTCGAGGAGGCGCGCGGCGACATGTCGATGTAGGGGTTGGCCGTGTCGAAAAGGTAATCGACCACCACGTTGTTGGCCGCGTCGCTACCCGTATTGCAAACCCGCGCCCCCGAGAGGAACTCGTCCGGCCCCTGGAACAGCGGGTTGTTGCTGTCGAGGCCGATTACGTGCCAGGTCTGCGGTTCGATGGTCAGCGTCGGCTGCGCCGCGGCCGGTGCAGCTGCCAACCAGAAAAGAAGCGCCAACGCGATGCCGTGGATTCTGTGCTTACTAGAGATCATTTCGAAGCCTTCTTTCGTGCGTCTTTCTGTGGGGAGGGTCGATGCCGCCAGCGGCGCCGAGCGTGTTACAGAGGGCCGGCCGTGGAATCAGTGCGAAGCTCTCTCCCGGCGGCAGCGCCGAACGCAGGTTCGGATCGCAGGCCGCTACTCCGCTCCTCCACCGGACCCGTCGGCGGGCCCGTGGTAGGCCTAGTAACTACTCACGCTGTCGGTTTGATCGGTTGTGACTCGAACGCCCCCCCCCCGGTAGTGAAATACTGTTTGAACATATACTAAAATCATTCCGGCTGTCGCACGAAAACCGCGCGAATTTCCCCAACGAGTAACCGTTACTCATTATGGGGGGCCAAAAAGCACGCTCTCGCGTTCAACCGAGTCTGCCGGTCGCCCCCCCCCCCATCGGGGAGGAGGCAGGCCGCCGTCGCGCGGCCTTCGCGCCTCTTGCGAAGACGCGACGCCAGGTGTTGACAACACGGCTCGGGCTCGGACAAGACGATGCTACGGACGGGGCGCCCCCGGGTTACTTAAGCCAGGAACGTGCCAAGCGGGCCTCCCGTGAGGCTCTCCTCACAGGGACCAAAAACTGCTCTTTTTCAGTTAGTTAAGCGGGCACAGCGAAGCGGGCGCCAGGGCCTTACGGGGGGCCTGCACCGCGCTGTCTCGCTATAGGGTCTCAAATCGAGAATGGCGCCCCGGATATGTGATCTAGGTCTCACTTTGGAGCAACCGTAGCCGCATTGCTCTACCCTTCGTTGGGCTCTTCTCGAGGGTCATCTAGCCGGAGGTCTTTTTCTTCGCAGCCTTCTTCTTCGCGGCCTTCTTCTTGACCGTCTTCTTCGCCGCTTTCTTGGTCACTGCCTTTCTTTTGGCCTTCTTCTTCTTGGCCTTCTTCTTCGCTCTCTTCTTGACCGGCCCCTTGGCGCGCCGGTCGAGGATGAGCTGGACGGCCTGCCCTTCGGTTACCGTGGTCGGGTCAACGATGTCGCGCGGCAGCGAGGCATTGGTCTCCCCATCGGTCACATACGGCCCGTAGCGCCCCTTGAGCACACGGATGTCCACTCCGTCGAGGGCCTCGACCTTCTCGAAAACCTTGAGCGGAGCCGCTGCCTGGCGGCGCCCCCGCTTCTTCTCCTGGGCAAGCAGCTCGAGTGCTCGATCCAGTGAGACGGCAAGCAGGTCGTCATCGTCGGCCAGGCTGCGGGTATCCTCACCGCGCTTGATGTAGGGCCCGTAGCGGCCGTTGTAGGCCATTATCTCTACACCGTCGGCGTCCTCGCCAAGTTTTCGCGGCAGCGCCAGCAGCTGCAAGGCCACATCGAAGGAAAGAGACTCGAGATCCATCCCGCGAAGTAACGAGACCATCTTCGGCTTCTTCTTCCCCTCCGTTGGCGGGTCGCCGAGCTGCACGTAGGGACCGAAGCGCCCGTTCTTCGCATAGATTGGTTCGTCGGTCTCGGGGTGGTTGCCGAGGACACGTGCTTCCTGCGCGCCGCTCTCCAGGAGTTCGCTTATTCGCTCCGGCGTGAGCTCATCCGGACAGGTCCCATCCGGAATCGACGCCGTATCCTCACCGCGTTGAAGAAAAGGACCATAGCGACCCACGCGCACCACGACCTCGCTGCCGTCCTTGTCGGTACCGAGCGGGATGGTACAGACGCTACGCGGGTCGATGTCGGCCGCACCCTTGTCGAGAAGAGGGCGCAGTCCATCGCTGTCCTCGCCGAAGTAGAACTCGCGTAGGTAGGGTAACGCCTCATGCTCACCGCGGGATATGGCATCGAGGCGGTCTTCCATCTGCGCCGTGAAGCCCTCGTCTATGAGATGGTTGAGGTGCTCCGTCATCAACTTGACGACCGCGAAGGCGGTAAACGACGGAACCAGGGCCGCGCCTTTCTTGAATGTGTACTCGCGGCGCTGGATGGTATCGATGATGCTCGCGTAGGTGCTCGGCCGCCCGATTCCGGATTCCTCGAGCGCCTTGACGAGGGCGGCCTCGGTAAGGCGCGGCGGCGGCTGCGTAAAATGCCCGTCGGCCTCCAAGGAGGTCGCCTTTACGGTCTCCTGCTCTCGCACGGCGGGCAAGATCACCTCGCGGTCGGCCAGCGCCGCCTCGGGATCGTCGCTGCCCTCCACGTAGGCGCGCAGGAAGCCCGGAAAATCTATGGTGTTGCCGTTGGCCTGAAAGACGATCTCGCGGCCTCCGACGGTGGCCGCCACACGAACGGCCATGCGCCGCCCACGCGCTTCTCGCATCTGGCAGGCCATCGTACGCTTCCAGACAAGTTCGTAGATCTTGAGCTCGTCCGGGCTGACCTTGCCCTGGAGCTCGGCCGGCGTCGAGAAAGCATCGCCGGCAGGGCGTATGGCCTCATGGGCCTCTTGGGCGTTCTTGACCTTGGTGCGGTAGGCACGCGGTTCGTCGGGTAAAAACTCCTCGCCGTAGAGATCCTTGACCGCGGTGCGAGTCGCGCGCAGGGCCTCCGGGGAGAGGGTCACGGAGTCGGTACGCATGTAGGTAATCGCGCCCATCTCGTAGAGGCGCTGGGCCGCGCGCATCGTGCGCCGTGCGTCGAAACCGAGCTTGCGCCCCCCCTCCTGCTGCAGAGTGGAGGTCGTAAAGGGTGGCGCGGGCGAGCGGGTAAAGGGCTTCTCCTCGATCGAGACGACGGTGAACTGCTCTCCCGCCAACCCGTCCACGAGAGAGCGCGCGGCTTCCTCGTCGAGGAGAGCTACGTCGTCGCGCTTGAGACCTCCGCTGTCGGGATCGAAGTCCTTGCCGCCGGCCAGCCGCTGGCCGTCCACGCTGACCAGGCGAGCCGGAAAGCTCTTCTTCTCCTCGGTCTCGAGGATGGCCGAGATGTCCCAGTACTCGGCGGCGCGAAAACGCATGCGCGCGAGCTCGCGCTCGACCACCATCCGTATGGACACGCTCTGCACGCGCCCGGCCGAAAGGCGCGGCGCGATCTTGCGCCACAGAATCGGTGACACCTCGTAGCCGTAAAGCCGATCGATTATGCGGCGGGCCTCCTGGGCCGCGACCAGGTTCTCGTCTATGGGGCGGGTGTTCTCGAGAGCCTCGAGGATGGCCTCCCGGGTTATCTCGTGAAATACCATGCGCCGAGTCGGAACCTTGGGTTTTAGCACCTGGAGGAGATGCCAGCTTATGGCCTCCCCCTCGCGATCCTCGTCAGTGGCCAGCAGCAGTTCATCCACGCCCTTGAGCTGCTTCTTGAGCTCGCGGATCACTTTCTTCTTGTCGGGCGAGACCACATAGAGCGGCTCGAAGTCGCTATCGACGTTCACGCCCAAACGCGACCACTTCTCCTGCTTGTGCTCGGCAGGTATCTCGGCCGCACTGGCCGGGAGGTCGCGAATGTGCCCGACGCTGGACTCCACTACGTAGCCGCGGCCGAGGAACCGCTTGAGAGTCTTCGCCTTGGTCGGCGACTCGACGATGACGAGATGTTTGCTCATTGTTCACGAGCCGGTCGGCACCGGACCCTCGCGCAGGGCCCTCCACATGCCGGTGCCTCACGGGCGGCACGCGGAGAACCCGCCTCCGGCGCGCACGAAGGCCGCACCAGAGCGAGATTCGGCCAGCCCGGCCAGCTCAAGCGCAGTTAACAACTCCATAACTCGTGCGCCGTCAAGCGCGCATGTGTCGATGATGGTGTCGATGTGACGTGGTTCGCTCTCGAGGCAGGCCAACACGGCGGCCATGTCGGGATCTCCTAAGTCCTCGTCCGGCAAGCCGTTTTCCTCTTGTTCGCCGGGGCCTGGGGGGGCCGCCGCAGGTCGCATGCCAAGGGCGTCGAAAACATCGTCAGGCGCCAGCAACGGTGCACAGCCCTGGCGGATGAGGTCATTGGTCCCGGCCGAGGCCGCAGAGTCGATGTTGCCCGGTACCGCAAGCACCTCGCGCCCCTGGTCCGCGGCCAAGCGGGCGCTCACCAGAGAGCCACTCCTGTGTCCCGCCTCGACCACCACCGTGGCCAGCGACAGTCCCGTGATGATGCGGTTGCGCACCGGGAAGTGGCGCGGCAGAGGCGCTTCGCCCGGCGGGTACTCGCTCATCACCGAGCCGTTCTCACGTATGCGCGACAGCAGACCTCGATGCGAGCGCGGATACACACAATCGAGCCCGCAGGCCATGACTGCCGCCGTCGTACCCGTACCGAGCGCCCCCTGGTGCGCCGCTCCGTCTATGCCGAGTGCGAGCCCGCTCACGACGGTGACACCGGCTGCAGCGAGCTCCCCACCAATACGGCCAGCCACACGCCTGCCATACTGGCTCGCTTTGCGCGAGCCCACCACAGCAACCGCAGGTGCAAGTGAGGCGGGTTTTGCACCGTAGTAGTAGAGAACCAACGGCGGGTCGGGAATTTCCCTGAGAAGCGGCGGGTAGTCGCAACTCCCGATGGTAAGGATCGCCATCGAGCGTCGCGCACAGGACTCGCGGCGACGATCGAACTTGCTCCAGTCGGCCACGCTACGCAGCCGCTTGCGACCGCGTGGGGCGAGGTCGAGCGCGGTGAGCTGCGCGTCGCTGGCGGCAAACAGCGCCCTCGCTCCTCCGAGCGCGTCGGCAAGGCGCAGCCATCTGCCAGTGCCCGCGCACGCCACCCACGCGAGTGCCAGCCACGCTCGTTCCTCCTCGTCCTCGATCGCCACGCCACCGCCTACTCCGAGCTCACCCGCAACCGCAATGCCGAATCGGTAATTGTCTGCCGCTTGCGCTCTCGCGCCACGGCGAGAACGGGGCCCACCGGCGCTTGCGGAGAAACGGCGCTTCTCCGCATTCGCGCGCCAGCCGCGCACCTGGTCTCTTGCCGATCGACGCTACTAAGACGTGCGGGCGGCCAGTGGGTCAGCCAGGAACAGACTCGAGGAAGTTGCGCAGCAGGTTCTTGCCCTCGACAGTAAGGATCGACTCGGGATGGAACTGCACGCCCTCGACCGCGAGCTCACGATGGCGAATCCCCATGATCTCGCCTTCGGCGGTCCAGGCGCTCACCTCGAGCTCCTCGGGCAACGAGTCGCGCTCCACTAGCAGCGAGTGGTAGCGCGTAGCAACCAACTGCTGCGGCAGGCCTTGGAAGACGCCGCGGCCGTCGTGCTCGATGGGCGAGGTCTTGCCGTGCATCAAGCGGCCGGCGCGCACGATGCGACCGCCGAAAGCCTGACCGATACACTGATGACCGAGGCATACGCCGAGGATCGGCAACTGGCCGGCCAACTCCCTGACGAGATCCACCGAGAGTCCGGCCTCGTTGGGCGTGCACGGCCCGGGCGAGACCACGATCGATGCCGGCCTCAGACCTCGCACGCCCTCGACGTCGATCTTGTCGTTTCGCCTCACCTCGACGTCGGCTCCAAGCTCGCCGAGGTACTGCACGAGGTTGTAGGTAAACGAGTCGTAGTTATCGATCATCAAGAGCACACCGACATCATAGGCAACACAGCGAAGGAATGCATGCCGGGCCTGGAGGCCCGTGTGGACCAACGCCCGCCGCTGGCTGCCGGGCCGGAGGGGACGGCACGCCGGCCCTCCGCGACCGTGGCCGCGCCCGCTATCCGCCGTAATCGTATCGGCGATCGAGATCATTACCGGGATGTAGTTGCGCGCGCCGGCTTGCATGCGGCACACGGAGCCGTGTTCGCAAGCACGACAACCTGCGCCCACGAAGGCGTAGATACCTACTTGGTCCGCGTCGAGGCCCGGGTCAGCAACAGCATCCCTCATTGGATAGTGGTTGGGCTGCCCGACGCCGCCGTGCGCGAGGGACGCGAGCGTGTGCGCGCCGCCGTACGCGCCACCTTGGACGACTTCCCCGCACGCCAATCCTTGATCAACCTGTCACCGGCAGCGCGCCGCAAGGCCGGCTCGGGCTTCGACCTGGCAATAGCCATGGCCCTTCTTGCCGCCTCGGACCTGTGCCCACAGGAGCCGCTAGAGCGGACCTGTTTCCTCGGCGAGCTCAGCCTGGACGGGCGGTTGCGCCCGGTCCCGGGCGGCCTCTCGGCAGCTCTGGCCTGCGCCAAGGGCGGCAAGAAGAGACTCGTCGTACCCGAGGCCAATGCCCGCGAGGCAGCCATTGCCAACGACGTCGACGTCTACCCGGCGGCCACGCTGGCAGAGGTCATCGAGCTGGCCGAGGGGGATTTCTCGGCAACGCCGGTTCGCGTCGATGCCGAGGCGCTGCTCGCTGCCGGCGACGGCAGCCACGGAGCCGACCTCGGTGAAGTCAGGGGGCTGCACCAGGCAAAGCGGGCCCTGGAGGTCGCAGCGGCCGGCGCCCATCACGTGCTGATGACCGGACCTCCGGGCGCAGGCAAGACCATGCTCGCGCGCCGCCTGCCGGGCATCATGCCGCCGCCCACATTGGCCGAGGCAATCGAGACGACTTCGATTCACAGCATCGCCGGCTTCAACAGAAGCGACCCGCTGATGATCTCGCGCCCCTTCCGCTCGCCGCACCACACGACCTCGGGAGCGGGACTCGTCGGTGGCGGCTCGTTCCCGACTCCCGGTGAGATCAGCCTGGCACACAATGGGATCCTCTTTCTCGACGAGCTGCCCGAGTTCTCCCCGCAGGTTCTCAACCAACTTCGAGAACCCCTCGAGGACCGCCGCCTCACCATCAGCCGCGTCGGCGGCAAGCTCACGTTCCCGGCAAGCTTCCTGCTGATCGCCGCAAGAAACCCCTGCCCGTGCGGGTTCTACGGCACCAGGGTACGAGAATGCTCATGTGCCGAGAGCGCAGTGATGCGCTACCGAGCGCGCATAAGCGGACCGCTGCTCGACCGCGTGGACATGCACGTGGACGTTCCACGCATAGAGTACGCCGAGCTCTCGTCGGCGAACGCCGCAGAGTCTTCAGCCTCAGTGCGGCTTCGTGTCACTCGCGCACGCGAAAGACGTAGGGCCCGCGAGGCCAGCGGTCCGTGCAAGCTCGAGCTCGCCACAGCTGCCGACGCACTTCTCGCCCGCGCAGTGACACGCGCCCGCATGTCGGCGCGCTCCGTCCATCGCGTCACAGCGGTCGCTCGCACCATTGCCGACCTGGCAGCGAGTGAAACCGTCGAGACCTCCCACATAGCCGAAGCCTTCCAGTACCGCCCCAAAGCCGAAGACTTCGGCAGTCAGTCGGACCTCATCTGAGGCGGCCTCCGATCGACGGGCGACCGCGCCAGCCACCGGTTTGACATCTCTCAGGCACACAGCACACTCTTTTATGATTGCAGCGCCGCCGCGGCAGGTCCGCGCTCGGCGCCGACACGGACACGAAAGCGGCCTCCGCTTCTCACGAAGTCCGGCCCGAGGTTTCGTATTGGCTCTTTCAAGAACGACAGCCGCCAAGGAGTCTGCCGCGCGAGTCTACCGCGTAAACGGTCTACTGCTCCCGCCGGCCCTCGTCTTGATGCTCACGGTATCGTTGGCGCCCATGAAGGCGGCGGCCACAGGTGAGCAGAGCGCCTCGCCCGGGGCGGCGCGGGTCGAGGAAACGACTTTCAAGAGCGTTGACGCAATGGTGGCAGGCCAGTGGGACTTTCCGACAAACACCCCGGCCCCACTGGTGGTGCTGATCGGGGCCTCCACTGCCGTCGATCGCAACGGCCTCCCGCCCGGCTACACCGGCGACCGGGAAACCGGCATCTATGCCCGTCTCACCAAGGCGCTGGTCGAGGCCGGCTTTGCGGTGTTCCGCTACGACGCACCCGGAACCGGCCGCAGCGGTCGCGGGCGCTTTTCGACCATACGTTCCACCGCACTGGAGGGCTATGTGCGGGCGGTCGATCACGCTCGCATAGACCCCGAGCGGGTATTCCTGTTCGGCCACAGCGGCGGCACCGAGGCCATTGCCGGCATCTTCCCGCGCTACGTCAGCATCAACCCGCCGGCGGGAGTCATCCTTCTGTCGAGCCGGGTTGGAGAAACGTCCGCGGTCAGGGTGGAGGCGCCGACGTTGATCATCGTGACCGAAAAGAACCCTGACGATCTCTACCAATACGGCCGCTTCGCGACCGACGCCCGCAGCCGCGTCAAGGACAAGAAGCTCGAGACCGATCTCGTCACCATACCGGAAGCCGAGCACTCGCTGATCGTCGAGATCGAAGAGAGCCGGGGCAAGCGCTATCGGATACACCCGCGGGCGCAGGCGGCAATGCTCGAGTGGCTCCAGCGACGCCGAGCGAGCATACTTACTAGTTAGCGGCCAGAACCGCGGCTCGTGTGAGGAATCCTTTATCTACAGCAATGTTCGTGCGTGCCGCCGTGGCGGTTGGGGCGGCGCTGTGTGTGCTGCCCGGCTGCGGCGTCAACGATCCGTCGGCGGGCCTCGCTCCTCCCGAGCGAGTATTCACTGTCGAGACCGCCACCGTTGAAACGCGCGACGTGACCGACGTGCTCAAGGCGGTCGGCACAGTCTACGCCAACAAACACGCCACGATCCGCGCCCAGGTCGAGGGGGTGATCGCCGCCGTCGAGTTCGAGGAGGGCCAACGCGTACGCGCCGGCGACACTCTCGTGCAGCTCGACGACAGGAAGGCCGCCGCCAGCCTCGCCCTCGCGCGTGCCCAGCTCGACAGCGCCAGGGCCACGCTCGAGGTCGCCGCCAAGAGACTGGCCCGCAACGAGCGCCTGATAGCCGACGAGCTGGTCTCCCGCGAGACCTTCGAGTCGCTCGAGGCCGAACACCGCGCCGCCGAAGCCGGGGTTCGAGAGAGAGAGGCGGCCGTGACACTGGCCTCGCGCCAGCTCGAAGACTTTCACATACTCGCGCCGTTCGACGGAACCGCGGGCACCCGGGTGATAGACGTCGGTAACTATGTCGGGCGCGGCGCCGAGCTCACCGCCGTAATGCAGACAGACCCGGTCGAGGCACGCTTTGCAGTCCCCGCCGCACGCGCCCTCGACATCGACGTCGGCCGGCGTGTCACCATCTCGGACCCCTCGGCCGGGACCAGCATCGTCGGCGAAGTGAGCTTCATCGACCCGAAGATAGACCCACAGACGCGCATGCTCGGTCTCGAAGCGGTGATCCCGAACCCTGAGGGCCGGCTGCGCCCCGGCCAGTTCATCGAGGCCGCCTTGCTGCTCGAGGAGCGCAAGGACCGCGTCGTCGTCCCCGAGGAAGCGGTGATCCCATATGCCGGCAAGACCTGGGTCTTCGTGGTCGAAGGCGAGCGTGCGCACCGGCGCGAGGTCGCGCTCGGCGCGCGCAGACCGGGTGTGGTCGAGATCACTGCCGGATTGGCCGCCGGACAGACGATCGTCACCAGCGGGCAGCACCGGCTGGAAGACGGCAGCCAGGTAACGGCGCGCGCGCCCGGCGCGGACGCCAGTCCGAGCTGACGCCGTGTTTCTACCCCAGATCTCGATCCGCAGGCCGGTCCTGGCCACAGTCTTCCCGATAGCACTGGTCGTCTTCGGTGTGGCTGGCTACGTGCGCCTGCCGGTGCGCGAGCTTCCCAACGTCGAGTTCCCGATCATCTCCGTAAACACCGTACTGCCCGGCGCCAGCCCCGAGGTCGTAGAGACCGAGATCACTGAGATACTCGAAGAAGAACTCAACGGTGTGGAGGGCATCGACTTCATCCGTTCGGTCTCCACCGAGCAGGCAAGCGCGATAACGCTTCAGTTCGATCTCG
>PIVZ01001444.1 GCA_003354045.1 bacterium | reverse complement strand
AAGGGGTAGTAGGCGATCAGCCCTGCGGTGGGGGGCCCGCCACTCTGCCCCGGCCAGTCCACGATTATCTCCAGATTGCCGACGTAGAACGCCAGGTCGATGCGAACCGACGTGGTCTCGCCAGCAACTACTTCGCCTTCTCCTGAGCCCTCGGCGATCAGCGTGGTGCCGTCGTAGACTTCGACAGAGATCGTGTATGTCTCGGGTTCGAGATTGATGAACACGCCGGTGGCCGTGCCATCCGAAATCATCATGTCCATGCTCTCGGAGAAGCCCTCGCGCTCGATAGAGACGTGGACGCGGGTGACTCGGAAGCCGTGGTCTGTCGCCACGGCGAGAGGCATGGTGATTTTCATCGATCGGTCGTGGTTGGGTGCAGTGGTCATGTCGCCATGCGTGGAGCACCCAAGGTATAGGGCGGTGACGGTGATCGCCAGGAGCCCTATCACAAGTCTTGCCGGTTTCATGGTTCATTCTCCTTGATTGACTGGGCTGGATCGCAGAGAAGCCCCAAGGGCGGGCAGGCCGGAAGGCGTGTATCGTGACGAGCAGGGGATAGGTCGAGCAGGATCAGGCGAGAAGAGGTTTGCTGCGGCCACATGCACGCCTCCCGAGCAGACAACGGAC
>PIVZ01000109.1 GCA_003354045.1 bacterium | reverse complement strand
AGTCGTTCTAGATCTTCCGCCGCAAGGTCGTGAAACAGATCCGAGGCGCGCAGCAGCCCCTGCACATCCGTGTTGTCAGACTTGGTCACCTGCCTTCTCCTCCTCCGGCCGCCTTGCCCTACTGCTCGGCGTGGCGCGGTCGCTCAGTTCCATACCCTTGCGGGCCATGGCACTTCTCTCTCCGGCGACCCCCCCTGGTGCACCTTCCTCTTCTTACCACACGCGCCAGCCGATCATACATGTGAAAGTCCCGAAGCCGCCTCCGGGACACCGAAAAGTGAACGAGATCACCTAAATAGCGAAAATACGGCAACGTAATGTGAGCCACTTCACATTACGCCCGCCTCGTTTGGTCTAGAACCTTGTGGATTCTTCGAGTAGGGGTGTGAACCGATGAGATGGAATGGGCCTCTCCCTGAGCGACCGACAGGGTCTGTGCAAGGCCGCGCTTACAGTTCTTTCGAGACGAAGATCAAGCTGATGGTCTGCCACGCAGTGCTGGCCATGGCTACACTCGGACTGATGGAGCTGTATTGGGCCGACGAGGGGGGGGTGTTGTCTACCGCCGGGTGCAAGAAATGTCCGCCGGCGAGCTTGATATCGCGTTTGCTGACGCCTCCTCTGACATTTCTCCCGTAAGACCTGCACCGCAACTTCACCTGCCCCGGCCTCGTCTCTGTCGAGAAGAGTGAGCCGCCCATCCGGTGGACAGATACGAGCGCCGACTACGAGCCGCCCGCTGTCGCTCCGGGGCCAGCCGAGCCCTTCGTTGGCCCCGAGGGAGGGGCTCGACTACAACCGTCCGGAAAGCCGAACGGGCGGCGCAGGTGGTCGCGGGTGAGAACCAGAGAGAGAACAGAGGCTAAGGGATGGTAACTCTTGGCGACATCGAGCGCGCGGCACAAACTATTCGTGGGCAGGTAGCCGAGAGTCCGTGCACACGGTCACGTACGCTTTCAGAGATCACGGGGGCCGACGTGGTCCTCAAGTTCGAGAACCTCCAGTTTACGGCCTCGTTCAAGGAGCGCGGCGCCCTCGTGAAGCTGCTCTCGCTATCGGAAGAACAGAAGGCCCGCGGCGTGATCGCGGTGTCGGCGGGCAACCACGCGCAGGCGGTCGCCTATCATGCTCGGCGGCTCGAGATCCCGGCCGTCATCGTGATGCCGAGGTTCACTCCGACGGTGAAGGTGGAGCACACTCGCGCCTTCGGCGCCGAGGTGATTCTTCATGGCGAGACACTCGAAGAAGCGGCTGCGTTCATGCAGCAGGCCGAGCGGAAGCGCAGTCTCACCTTGGTTCACCCGTATGATGACGAGCACGTGATCGCCGGGCAGGGAACGGTCGCGCTCGAAATGCTCAACACGTTTCCCGATCTCGATGCACTGCTGGTGCCAGTGGGGGGCGGCGGTCTGATTGCCGGGTGCGCGGTGGCCGCCAAAGCGATCAAGCCGGGCATCGAGATCTTCGGCGTCGAGGCCGAGCGCTATGCATCGATGCGAGAGGCCATCGACGGACTGCCGGTCCGCTGCGATGGACCGACCGTAGCCGAGGGAATCGCCGTCAAGGTGCCCGGTCGGGCGACGTTACCCGTCGTACGCGAACTGGTTGACGGCATCCTGCTGGTCTCCGAGAGCGACCTCGAAGAGGCCGTGTTGCTGTTACTCGAGGTCGAAAAAACGGTGGTCGAAGGCGCCGGCGCCGCCGGCCTGGCTGCGCTGCTCGAGAACAGGGCCTCGTTTGCCGGCCGCAAGGTCGGTGTCGTGCTGTCGGGCGGCAACATCGACCTGATGATACTGTCCTCCATCATTCAGCGTGGCCTGGCGCGAAGCGGCCGCCTGGTCAGGCTGCGGGTCGCGGTTCGCGACGTAGCCGGGGCCCTGGCGGGTGTGGCCGAGTGTATAGCCGATACCGACGCGAGCATCGTGGACGTTCGCCATCACCGCGCCTTCGCCAGCGTTTCGGTCGCTTCCGCCGAAGTCGAGTTCATCTTGCAGACGCGCGGCCTGGCCCACGTCGAGCAGATCCGCGCGAAGCTCGGCGAAGCGGGATACGAGCCCGTACTCCTCGATGCCGGTACCGCGCCACGCCCCGACTGAGGCGGAGATAATGGACTTGCCCACACGCGGCCAAGCAAGTCCTGTTCGCGACAAGGGCGCCGGTTCTCAAAATGAGATTCCCCAATCGCTCATTCGCGTTCGACAACGTGCATTATTCGGACGACTCCGAGCAAAAGGGCATAGGATTGAGGACAGTTCGCCGTATATAGTAGTGACTACCGGACATCGATCCGGGTAAGCGCAAGCCTGAGGGGGAAACCGCGTTTTACGTTGCCTGTACCCACGGTGATTGAGGGTGATGGTGGTGCGAAAGTCGATACTGTTGGCCGAGGATGATCGCAACGATGAGTTGCTCACTCTTCGTGCACTGCGAAAAGGGATAGACCCGGCCGATGTCGCCGTGGTTCGCGACGGCGCCGCCGTGCTCGATTATCTTTTTGCGGCCGGCGAGTACACAGAGCGCGATGCCAGTGACTTGCCACGGGTGTTGCTGCTCGATCTCAAGATGCCGAAGTTGAACGGCCACGAAGTGATCGAGCGCCTCCGCGCCGACAAACGAACGCGCGATCTTCCGATCGTGGTCCTGACTTCATCCGATCTCGACAGAGACATGGCGCAAAGCTACCGGCTCGGTGCGAACAGCTACGTGCAAAAACCGGTGGACTCGGAGAAGTTTCGCCAGGCCGTCGAGCAACTCGCCTCGTACTGGTTGCGCGTGAACAGAATCCCGAGACAAAGCCTCTCTCAAGTCTGACCGCCCGGCTTCGCCGGATTCCCGGCCCGGTCTCACTCTCTCCAGGCGATGGTAGCAGCGCCATTCCTCGCGTATGATCCTGGCCGTCCGAGAGACTGTCCCGATCTCGAACGCAGGTAGGAGAAAGCGGCCATGGAACCGAAACAATCACCGGCTGTGGCTCTGGTAACCGGGGCTTCTGTGGGCATACGCGCAGCTTTCGCACGCGAGCTCGGAGAACGGGGGAGCGATCTCAACGTGACCGCGCTCCTGCGTCTGGCCCACGCAGCATGAGCGGAGCTTCGAAAGCGCGGGCCGTGATCGCCAGCGGCCACCCGCGCGTCAGCGAGGCCGCCTGCGAGGTGCTGCGTGCCGGAGGCAACGCCTTCGACGCCGCCGTGGCAGCGGGACTGGCCTCGTCCGTCGCTGAGCCCGGCCTGACCAGCCTCGGCGGAGGCGGCTTCTTGATGGCGCGCACGGCGGAAGGCCGTGCAATCCTCTTCGACTTCTTCGTGGACACACCGGGGCGCGGCCTCGAGGGCAAAGAGCTCGAACCTCACTTCGTGCCCATGACGGTGCACTTCCCGGGCTCGGACCAGGTCTTCAACACCGGCCTCGGGTCGGCCGCCGTTCCCGGCTGCCTGCGCGGCTATCTGCACGTGCATTCGCGGCTCGGTCGCCTGCCGCTGGCCGAAGTAGTGCAGCCCGCCGTCGAGCTCGCCCGCGAGGGGCTGCCGCTCAATGGGCCGCAGGCCTACGTCCTCGACCTCCTCGAACCAATCATGACGCTGACGGCGGCAGGACGCGCGCTCTACCAACCAGAAGGAAAATACCTTCAGGAAGGCGATCGTTTCGCCAATCCGGATGCAACGGCCTTCCTCGAGATGCTTGCCCGTGAAGGCGATCGCGAGTTCTACGAAGGTGAGATAGCGCGCAGGATCGACAGTGACATGCGGGAGGGCCGAGGTCTGCTGACCGCCGAGGACCTGGCCGCCTACGCCGTTGTCGAACGTGAACCGCTCGCAGTCGGCTACCGCGGCCTGCACCTTCTCACCAATCCCCCGCCTTCGTTCGGCGGATCGATGGTCGCGCTCTCGCTGCGCCTGCTCGGCAGCGCCCGGCTCGATCGTCTCGTCTTCGGCTCCGCAGAGCATCTCGCCACGCTTGTCGTGGCGATGCAGGAAGCCGACCGGCATCGCGATGACGCGTGCGCAGAAGACACCGAGCTCTCGGAAGACGGCCTGGCAGAGAGTGGCGTGCGTATTCGCAGGGCCGCGGGCGGCACCACACACGTAAGCGTCTCCGACACAGACGGCAACGTGGCGAGCATGACCACATCGAATGGCGAGGGTTCCGGCTACCTGGCTCCCGGAACCGGTGTCATGATCAACAACATGATGGGTGAGGACGATCTTCATCCCGAAGGATTCCACGCCAGCCCGCCGGGCCTACGGGTGGCCTCGATGATGGCCCCTTCTCTGTTGACCGATGGCGGACGAGTTCGTCTCGTGTTGGGCAGCGGAGGTAGCAAACGCATCCGTACGGCGCTCACCCAGATGGTCAGTAATGTAGTAGACTTCGGTAAGGGAGTGCGCGAGGCGGTCGAAGCGCCTCGCATGCACTGGGACGGCGAGTGCGCCCAGGTGGAACCGGGCTACGAGGATTCAGCCTTGACCGAGATCGAAGCTCGTTGGCCGGTCAACCGCTGGCCGGTGCGAGACATATACTTCGGCGGTGTCCAGGTCGTCTCACCCGACGGTGAGGGCGCAGGCGACCCGCGCCGCGGGGGTCATGCTGTCGTGCTCGATTGAAGTACGGGAGCGATAGTGGGCCGAGCGAGCAGAAAACGACATGAGTGACGCGCAGAGCATCCTGGCAGAGCGGGCCGAATGGAACCGCTTCCGTTTCGACCCAGACTCGGACACCGGCCATTACGAGAGCTACTTCCAACGCGCCAACCACCCGCACCGCCCGCTGGCGTTCTGGATTCGCTACACGCTGTTCAGCCCCGCGGGCCGCAGAGACGACACAGTCGGCGAGCTGTGGGCGATATACTTCGACGGCGAAGAGGGCGTGATAACGGCGGCCAAGGAGGTCTTCCCCTTCTCCCGTTGTAGCTTTGCCAAGGCTGGGCTCGACGCGAGAATCGGAGAAGCGACCCTCGATGAGGCGCGCCTGGAAGGAAGCGCTCGCACCACCGCTCACGAGCTGCGCTGGTCGCTCGCCTACGAAGGCGGCGCCGCGCCCCTGCTGCTGCTGCCACGCGCCATGTATACGGGCGGTTTTCCCAAGGCCAAAGCAGTGGTGGGAACGCCGGGCGCGCAGTACGAAGGCGAGCTGGTCGTGGACGGCGAGGAAATTCGCATCGAAGGATGGACGGGCAGTCAGAACCACAACTGGGGCAGTCGCCACACGGACAGCTATGCCTGGGGACAGGTGGCGGGTTTCGACAACGAGCGTGACGCATTCCTCGAGTGCGGAACTGCGCAGATTCGAGTCGGGCCCTTGTGGACGCCGCCGATGACCCTGATGGTCTTGCGCATGGACGGGCGCGAGTACCGGCTCAACGGTCTGCTTTGCTCGCTGCGCGCCACCGGTCGCTTCAAGTGTTTCGACTGGAACCTGGCCTCGACATCGAATGAATTGAAGCTGCGCGGCCGCATCCAGGCTCCGGCCGCGACCTTCGTGGGGCTCACGTACAACAATCCCCCGGGCGGCACGAAAACCTGCCTGAATAGCAAGCTGGCTACCTGCCAGCTCACCGTTGAACAGCGCGGCCAGTCGGCGCGCACGCTGGTGGCCGCGAAACGGGTGGCTTTCGAGATTCTCACCGACGCAACCGACCACGGAGTGCCGGTCGTCGCGTAACGGCCTGCGTCTCTGAGTCTCGATCGGCGCCGCGTGCGCCGCATGTTGCCGAAGACCGAAGCGTGGGGCACGCGTCACACCGCTGCAGGGCAGCCCCAGCGCCGCGTGGCCCGGCGTCAAAGCGCTGGCCAGTGGCTTCTGCTCTAATATCCGTGTAGTCAACGCGGGTGCGTTCCCGCCGGTACCGCCCTCGCCGTGCACCGCACGGCCTGTACGCGATGTGGCAAGTAGTCGAGCAAGTATCCGAGAGATGAAATCCGACGGCCTGAGAGCCTTCATTCGCCATCATTTTCGGCATTTCAATGCGGCCGCTTTGGTCGATGCAGCCGAAGGGTTTCGTGACCTCCTGGACTCGGACGGAAAGATGATGGTGACGCTTGGCGGCGCGATGAGCACCGCCGAGCTCGGCATCTCTCTGGCTGCGATGATCAGGGCCGGCAAGGTGCATGCCATCACGGCCACCGGAGCCAACCTCGAGGAGGATCTCTTCAATCTCGTGGCGCACGAGCACTATCGACGCATTCCCCGCTACCGGGATCTCACACCGAACGACGAGCAGCAGCTTCTGCAGCAGAAGCTCAATCGCGTGACCGACACGTGCATCCCCGAAGACGAGGCGTTCAGGCGAGTGGAGAAGGCAGTGGTAGCCCAGTGGAAGCAGGCCGAGGCGAACGGAGAGCGCCACTTCCCGCACGAGTTTCTCTACAAGGCAATAGAGAGCGGCGACCTCGAGCAGTACTACGAGATCGATGCCACCGACAGTTGGTTGGTCGCCGCCTGCGAGCACAAGCTGCCCATTTTCGTGCCCGGCTGGGAGGACTCAACGCTGGGCAACGCGTTCGCCGCCGAGTGCATGTTGGGCAAGCTGGACTCGCCTGACATAGTGCGTACCGGAATCGAGTACATGATGATGCTCGCCGACTGGTATCGCGAAGTCGCTCGGGAGCATCCTATCGGGTTCTTCCAGATAGGCGGCGGCATCTCCGGTGATTTCCCGATCTGCGTGGTACCGCTGCTCAGACAGGACATGAAGCTCGCCGATACGCCACTGTGGAGCTACTTCTGCCAGATCAGCGACTCGACGACGAGCTACGGCTCTTATTCCGGCGCTGTTCCGAACGAGAAGATCACCTGGGAGAAGCTCGGCGTGGACACACCGAGCTTCGTAATCGAGTCGGATGCGACGATCGTGGCGCCCCTCATCTTCGCCTACGTGCTCGACCCTGGTCTCAGCGGTTCGCCCTCCGGTTGATCGCCGAGAGGACGTGCCGCGGCGTCCGTCCCACATGGCCCCGGCGGCAAGGTTTCATTACGACTCTCTACTAAAAACCTTTTACCTCGCAGAAATGTGAGCTACTTCACAGACTCGCTCACCACAGGGCGCACAATGGTGCCTGGGAGGGGCGACCCATGGCGTACAAGCTCATCAAGGGCGAGTTCCACATCTTCTACCCAGACCAACCCCGCCAAGGGCCGGAGCCCGACGGAGACACGTTGAAATTTCTGCCAGACCGTCCGGAGTTCGTGGAAGCGCTCCGCAGTCCGGGCGGGCGCAGTGCAAGGTTCAATGGGCGCAGCATGGTCAATCTCCGATTCGAGGGTATCGACGCACTCGCGACTCACTACGATGACATGCATCAGAACCTCCACTGGGCCGAGGCCGCGCGCGACAAGGTGGTCGAGCTGGCCGGCTTCCGTCAAGTGGAGTTCTGGGACGACCTTCCCTATCGCGTCCGTTCGGTGGCGGACAACCCGCGCCCCGGTTACATCTTGACACGCTCGCTGGACGAGTTCGGGCGGGCCATATCCTTCGTCTATCCGGGAGAAATTCAGGAACAAGATGGCACGGACATTTTCGTGGACACGACGCTGCTAGGGAGAAGCATCAACGCAAAGATAGTTGCCGCCGGTCTCGTATACCCGGCGTTCTACACGAGCCTTCCGCTTGATCTCAAAGAACGCCTGTCGCGGCTCACCGTGCGCGCGTGGGACCAGGACTGCGGACTGTGGCCATCGGACACGGCGAACGTTCTCTACCTGCAGTGGGTCCCCAACCTGGCCGTGCTGCGGGATCTGGTGATATGGCCGAAGCTTTTCCGTCGACTTGCACGCTACTTCGCTTCCGGGCACGACAGGCTCGCCGAATTCGACTCCTGGCTGCGCGCGGACCCGACGGACCGCGACGACCGTGTCCTGCTGCCCAGCGGTGAGCAAGCCAACATCCATGACGTCGTCGAGACGAGAGGAGATTGGCTGCGAATGCGCTACTGGCCTGAAGACCTGACTGTCCTGCCCGACCAAGCTTAGCCCCGGTCCGCCGCCCATCCGGCGAGCCTTTGGGCCGGCGGCCTGCTCGTGAAATAGTCTGGCCGGGCACGCCCCGAAGGAGGAATACGTTGAGCACCGAAGAGCAGATGGCAGCCGATAACATCACGGTCGATCCCAATAATCTTTACCGCGAGGATATGTTCACAGATCTCAAGGTCGCGACGATACGCCGTCTGCTGCCGGTCAAGCCCGATGGGTCGCCGGACCCCGATCGCGACCCCATGTTCCTGGGACAGACCCAGATGCTCTCACAGGCCGGGCCCCTTCCCGTGAGCTGCCGGCTCGAAGGCAAGACTCTCGAAGAAGCCATGGAGCAGTTTCCCGCAGCGATGGCTGAAGCGGTGGAGCGGCTCGTCCAGGAAGTCAAAGAGATGCAACGCCAGGAGGCCTCCCGCATCGTCGTGCCCGGCGGCGGCGCACCCGGGGGCGGCGCACCCGGCGGCAGGTTCTAGCACGGGTGGGCGGCTACGGCCGCGGGCCGGCTCGCGCCGGCACTCCAGCACGATCCTCTTAGCCAGGTCAGGCGATTCGTTTGATGCGATCGGCCAGGTCGTTCGGTACCGCCCAGGCCATGCGCGTCATGCGCGACCACGAGAAACCGGCGATCAAGTCGGCCGGGCGACAGGGCGCCAGCGAGTCGCACAGGCCCAGAGAGTAGGCAAAGTACCCGACGAGTTGCTCGGCAGCGACCCCACTCGCGCGCAGTGCGCGTAACGTGAGAGCTTCTTCGCTGGCCGAGAGCTTCTCTCCGGTCCGAGTAATCACCAGAGGAACGTGCGCGTACTCGGGAACGCTCCCGCCCAAGGCCTCGATCAGTTGAACCTGACGGGCCGTCGAGTCCATCAGGTCGGAGCCGCGCACGACATCGTCGATCCCCATCAGCATGTCATCGACGACGACGGCCAGCTGGTAGGCGTAGAGACCGTCGCGGCGTTTCAAGACGAAATCGCCGACCGTTTCGATCACACACTCGTCGAGCTCACCCTGCACGCGATCCCGGTAGTGAATCGGCGCTTCGTCGACGAGAAAGCGCAGTGCTGCATCCGGCCGCTCGGTGCGAGAGAGTTGTTCCAACCAGTCGTCGTCGAGATCGTGGGGGCGGAGCTCGGTTGGATAGGGCGCGCTTCGCTCCTCGGTATCGCCGGGAGCGGAGGCCAGGTTGCGGAGATCCTTGCGCGAGTGCCGGCAGGGGAACAGCCGTCCCATCTTGGCCAGCCGCCGTAGCGCCTCTTGGTAGTGCTCGGAGCGCTGCGACTGCACGTACGGGGCGTGGGGACCGCCAATGGACGGCCCCTCGTCCCAATCAAGGCCCAGCCATGCAAGATCATCGAGCGCGGCCGCGGCCATGCCCTCGACGACGCGCGGGGGGTCGAGGTCTTCGAGCCGCCATACGAAGGTGCCACCGCGGTTTCGCACCGAGAGCCACGCGACCAGTGCGGTGCGCGCGCTGCCGACATGGGTGAGCCCGGTCGGTGACGGAGCGTAGCGCCCTCGCGGTGCAGGGTTTCGACTGGTCTCACTCATGGGCGGGCACGGCCTTCGTGGAACGCAAGATTTAAGCCGAGGGCATGGCAGCGGTCAACTCGCCGTTCACCTCTCGGCAACGGCATCTCTGTGCCCGGCTGTGCCACGGCGAGTATTTCCAGACGCACGGCCCTCCGTCGGCCGCTGCCCAGGAGCTGTTCCGTCAACGCCGGCCCTCCCTCTACAATGCGCTGAAAGCCCCCGCGTGCTAGCCTTGTTACCCCACGGGTCGCACGGGGTCGCACGGGGTCGCACGGAGTCGCACGGAGTCGCACGGGGTCGCACGGGGTCTCGGGCCGGAGGTTCCTCGGCGAGCCATCGAAAGATTCCGGAACGACCCGAGCGCCCGGCTTCCCACGACACGCTCGAGCGCTGGAACCGCAACTAGTGACGACCACGGAGCATCAGCCGCAAGGCGCCGACGACCGGCGCACCGATGAGGCCGGCGCCAAGAAACGCCGTGAGCCCCATGGCCGGGTTCTTTCGGCGGGCGCCACAGTTGTTGTGATGGCGGTTTTCATGCTCGGAGTCTTCGTGGTGAGCGACGCCGCGCTTACCGGCAGCCGGGCCTTCTGGAGCTTTTGCCGAAAGCGAGCCATCCCGTTCCCTACCCGTCCCTTGAGAATCGAGGCAGACCTCCGCCTGCGCGCCCCCGACAAGGCCGGCCTCGTCTTCATCGGCAGCAGTGTCGTAGACGCTGACATAGACCGGATTCTCCTTGCCCGCCGCATGAGCATCAGCCCCGGCCAGATTGTCCAGGTAGCACTTCACGGCGGCAATGCACTCGAGCTCGGCATGCTCACGCGCGATCTGATCCGCGCGCGGCCTCGCGTCGTCGTCTATCTGGCCACTCCATGGATCCTGTTCAAGCGGATCGATTGGGATCTCATGCGCTTTTACGATCCGGCTTTCGCCCTGTCGTTGTTTACATGGAAGGAGTTCGCCGCTGAGCACGGCGTCCACACCTCCGGTCTGCTCGAGTCTAGCCACGTCGTCATTCGGCGCCGGGCATCGCTCAGAACCGTACTCTTCAATCCGCTACTGGCCTCCATCAGCGATGCGCCGCTACGGCTCCGCCCCCGGTCACTGGCCGGCCTGCGCCGCCTACGCCATCGCATGCGCGCAAGATCCGAGGACTTCGGGTGCCCCAATCTTCACACCCGAGCGCTG
>PIVZ01000685.1 GCA_003354045.1 bacterium | reverse complement strand
GCCTACTTCGTCGATCTCACCCCCGCACTGCAGAGCGAGATCATTCGCAGAACCGAGCACAGTTTCTGAGCCGGAGGGCCGACGAGCTCCCGCACATGTGATGATCGATGAGACGCCACAGCCCGAGCAAGCACTCGGGCTGATCTTCAACATCCAGAAATTCTCGCTCCACGACGGTTCGGGAATTCGCACCCTGGTCTTTCTCAAGGGCTGCCCGCTGGCGTGCCAGTGGTGCTCCAATCCCGAGAGCCAGGGTGTCGCGGCCGAGCTCATCTATGCACGGGCCCAGTGCATCGGCCTCGGCGAGTGCGACCGCTGCCTCGCCGTCTGCGATCCTGGTGCAATCGGTCGCGGCAGCGACGAAAAAGTCGAGATTGACCGCCGCGCCTGCGACAGCTGTGGAAGATGCGCAACCGTTTGTCCATCCAAAGCCCTGGAGATGTCCGGCAAGCTCATGAGCGTTGACGACGTCATCCGCGAGGTCGAGGAGGACGGAACTTTCTATGCGCGCTCGGGCGGCGGATTGAGTGTGAGTGGCGGCGAGCCCCTGTCGCAGCCGAAGTTCGTCAAGTCACTTCTCATCACGGCGCACCAGCGCGGATTGAGCACCGCGATCGAGACCTCCGGCCTGTGTAGCTGGAAGAGCCTCGAAGAAATCGCGCCCCACGCGGATCAGATCTTCTATGACATCAAGTGCACGGACCCGGAGAGGCACAGAGCAGCGACCGGAGTTTCCAACGAGTTGATCATCGAGAACTTCACAAAGCTGCGAAACCGATTCCCGGCCGTTCCGGTCACCGTTCGCACCGCCGTCATCCCGGGTGTGAACGACGATGAGGAAGACATTCGGATGATCGTGAACCTCATCCACGAAGCCGGAGGCGCCTCGGACTACGAGTTGCTCCCCTACCACGGCTTCGGCGAGCCCAAGTATCACAAGCTCGGACGAAGCTATGTTCTGGCCAACACCGAACCTCCCTGCGAAACGAAGATGGCCGCCCTGATGAAAATTGCTACTCAGGTCAACGGCCGTCGCGATCCTTCCTGACCCGGGCTAACGGTCGAAGGCGGCGGCGAGACCGGCTTCGTCGGCGGCTGCGACGGCCTCCCGGTCGAGTTGCTCAGCTTCGGGGTGAAGTAACCGCTCGCCCGTGCGCCGCGGGCAGTCATCACCTCAATTCTCATTTGCGCGGCTCGCTGCAAAACTCTATTGACAACCTTATCACTCGTTGGTAATAGATCTATCACCAACGCGATGACGGAGGTTGTTCCATGCCCGCAGCAAGCCCTCGCCCTGCACCAGTAGTCCGCCTGAACCGCAACGACCGGCGCCGTCAGCTCCTCGACTGCGCGGTCACGGTCTTCGCGCGCGACGGCCTCGGCCGTGCCGGTCACACGCAGGTGGCGGAACTGGCCGGTGTATCGGTTCCGACCGTCTTCAAGTATTTCGCCACTCGTGAGGCGCTGGTGGAGGCCGTGCTCGGCCGTGTGGAACGTGTGTTTCTCGCGCTGGCGAAGCGCTGTCACCAGGGAGAGCGGCCTGCTCGGGAAGCCCTTCACGAGCACGCGCAGGGCTTCATCGAGGTGGCCCACGAGCAGCCGGATCTGACGAAGATCTGGCTGGAATGGAGTGGCTCCCTGCGCGCCGACGTCTGGCCGCGCTTCCTCAAGCTCGAGAAGAAGCTCACCAAGATCGTCGCCGGCTCCATAGAAGGAGACAGCGAGACGCGCGACGGCATCACCGGCGTCGAGGCTGCTCTTGCACTGAACGGCATTGCCCACGTGTTGATTCACATGATCTTTGCGCCAAAGGGCCTCCTCGGTGACCCGGAGGCGTTCTCGGTTCACGTGGTAGACGCCCTGCTGGGACTGAAGGCAGCGCAGTGAGCAGGAGTGCGAAACAAGAGGCCCGCCGGATCATGACTCGAGAATGGAGAGCAACAGATGAGTAACGCAGACGCACATCTACCACGCATACTCGGCATCGACGCCGGCGGAACCATGACCGACACCTTCCTGATCGCCGGAGACGGTTCCTTCGTAGTTGGCAAGGCGCAGACGACGCCCGAAGACGAGTCCGTCGGCTTCATGTCCTCGGCCAGGGACGCCATGAAGTACTGGGGCCTGACCGTCGAGGAAGGGTTTCCGCATCTCAGGACCGGCATCTTCTCGGGCACGGCAATGATCAACCGCCTGTTGGAGCGCAAGGGGCCCAACGTAGGCGTGATCGTCACCGCGGGAATGGAGGACTACCTCAAGCTGGAGCGGGGTCTTCAAACCTACCTCGGCTACAGCTTTTCCGACCGCGTTCATCTCGTGACCCACCGGCACAACGAACCGCTGGTGCCGCGCGAGATGATCACCGGAGTGCGCGGCCGCATCGACGTTTTCGGCAAGGAGGCAATAGGGCTCTACGAAGATGAAGTCCGTGAGGCCGTAAACCGACTGCTCGACCTCGAGGCCGACAACATAGTGGTGAACCTGCTGTTCTCGTACAAAAACCCCATACACGAGCGACGCGTGGGAGAAATCTGCTTCGAGGTGATGGATGCTCGCAACCGGACACGCCTGCCGGTCTACCTGTCCAGCG
>PIVZ01000684.1 GCA_003354045.1 bacterium | reverse complement strand
CGCCCCTCGGCCTCGCTCATTGCCGGCACCGCCATTTCGGCCGCACCGAGCAAGCCGCTGGCCAGCTCGAAGTCGAACGGGACGACATCGAAGGCGGCAAGGATCTCCATAGGGAAAGCGTAGGCCGATGTGTACACGACCTTCTTGCCGGGCTCGTAGGCGCTGAGCGCCAGCTTCGCCCACTCGCTGAACCACAACGCAGAGGCGCCGCCCTTCTCCTCGAGCGTCGATCTACTCTGTGCCTCCATTGCCTCGAGCATGGTTTTCAACATCGTATCGCCCTCCGATCTTCTAAACGCTCACTTCGAGGAAAGTTTCGACCCTGTTCTTGTCTCGCTCCACGTCGCCTGCGGCGTAGTCGTGTTCTATCCACAGAAACGGTATGCCCAGCTCTTTGAATCTCTGGCTCATCATGGGGATGTCGTAGAGAAACGTGTCGCAGAACTTTACCGAACAGAAGACGACCGCGTCTGCGCCTGCCTCCTTCGCCGTGCCCGCGAGACGATCAATCCGTTGCTCGATGCCTTCCATGCGCGCGCAAGCCGGTTTCGCAAGATAGGTACGCGCGAGAGCTTCCATGGGATCGGGGCTGAGTTCTTCCACTTGATGGTCGTAGTGTCTGAGGCCGACGCAGCTATCGAGGACGATCACTCGCGCACCGGTATTTTCGACCTCGGCTATCAGGTCGGCGCTGTTCAGAACCCCTCCAGCGAGAAGGATCCGGGATTCGTGGCGGTTGCCGTTGCTTTGCGGGACGGCGGCCAAGAAGCGTCGTATCCTGGCCGTGAAATCGGCTTTCGTTGACGTGGCCCCTTCGAGACAAAGCTCGAAGACCTCGGTCCCGCGAACGTCGCCGTTGGCCGAGCGCTGCTCTCGAAACACCTCTCGCATGAGCGAGCGTACCTCGTTGCACGTCTCGATCGCGCCACGTAGATTCTCGTCGCTCATTGCCGCTCCCGAAAGGTCGCGTTCCATCCCTTCCGCGAGCTTCCTCAACTCCGTGGCAAAGAAGGCGATGGAGTCGGTATCGGTCCGCTTCGGCACGTCGAGAAAAAACGCAGGTACAGCAGGTACGTACTCCTGCCAGAGGTCGTAGAGTCGTCTCATTGCATCGCAGGAGTTGGCAATGACGATCGCGGCTGTCCCTGGATCTTTCTCTTCGAGAGCGGCGTTTAGCATGCTCTTGACGTACCCACAGGTGTTGGGATGGATGTAGGCATCTCCCGAACTGCCTTTGGGAAGATAGCGTCTCGGTTCGAAGCCGGCCGCCAGGATGATCTCTTCCGGCACGTAAGAGCACGTGTATAAGACGTGCCGTGATTCTCTTGCTGTAGACTCGTTCATGGTCGAGCTCCTCTTGTTGCCGCCGACCGACTTTTCGCCCTCGCTAGCCCGGCGGCTTCAAGGGCTCGAGAAGGTAGTCCATCAGCGCCGCAGCCCTTTTTCGCGAGAACTCCCGATCGAACGCCAGCAGCTTCATCATGTTCATCAGAATTCCCGTGCCGTTGAAGACAAAGGCGACGGTGCGAACGTCTACGTCGCTTCGCACGGTGCCCTGGCGAACGCCCTTCTCGATCACCTTGGCAATGAACTTCCTGTAGTCCGTGTGGTCCTGGCGAAGCCGCGCGGCGATGTCCGGGTCGCCCACCTCCGAGATCGCCTGGAACTGCACGCGCAACTCGTCAGGGTGACTGCTCATCCGGTCGTAATAGGTCGTGCCCATGTTGCGGATGGCGGTGATCGCGTCTTCTTCCTTGTCTACTTCTTGTTGCCAGAAGACGAGGATGCGCCCGGATATGTGCTCGAGAATCTCGAGGAAGATCGCCTTCTTGGAAGGGAAGAACCGGTAGATTAGCGCCTCTGAGACGCCGGCGGCCGCCGCAATGTCGGCCATCTTGGCGGCCCGGTAATTCGACCGGGCGAAGACCTCGACGGCACATTTGAGGATCTGCTTTCTTCGCTCGTCCGCCGGGAGACGTTTTCGTGGCTTTGCCATGACCGCACCCTAAGTAAGTCAGTACTTACTTAGGACTAGCGCGCCCTACTGTCAAGGCCGCAAAGGGCCGTGGCCTCAGGCGGCCGGGTTTTGGGACAGGGCGGGCACCGGAAGTACAAAACTGAATACTGCGCCTCCGTCGACAACACCCTCTCCCCACACACGGCCACCGTGCAATTCAATTACCTTATGCACCACGGCCAAACCTATACCCGTACCCTCGAATTCGGTCGGCCCCTGCAGCTGCTCAAAGGTAACGAAGAGCTTGTCAGCGTATCTCATGTCAAAGCCTATTCCGTTGTCACTGATCTGGTAGACGGTTTCGTCGTTGATCTGGGTGGCTTTGAATTCGATGCGCGCCGGATCTCTACCCTCGCTGTACTTCCAGGCGTTCTCGAACAGGTTGTACATGAGGGTTCGCAAGAGAGGCGCGTCTCCAAACACGGGAGGCGTCTCCGCGATAGAGAAAACGACTTTGCGGCCAGGTTCTTCGGACCGGAGCTCATCTGCAATAGCCGCCGCTATCTTACTGAGCTTTACTCCATACCGTTGAGGTTCGTGTCGTCCAATACGAGTAAGCGAGAGCAGCGCGTC
>PIVZ01001443.1 GCA_003354045.1 bacterium | reverse complement strand
ACGTCTCTTCCGGCACGCCGAGTGCTGCATGATCGAGGCCGCTGTAGGGACCGCGGCTCAGAATGATGAAGCGATCCTGATAGAGTTCCTTGCGGGGTACGAGACGACGGAATTCCTCGGACCAGGCACCCGGCTCCCGGTGGGCGGCACCGGATTGCTCCCAGTCACGCCGGTACGTGTGTACCCGATCCCAGTTGTTGAGTCCCGCGACGAGACAGGCGCCCTGGGAATCCGGGACGGGCCGGGGCTCGTTGCGGGCCGTGAACGCTTGCACCAGAGTGACGAAATCATCGCGGTCGGAGGCGGTGAGGATGGGCACCGTGCCGGCCAGCGTCGGGTGGAGAAGGAGTTCCAGGGATTCAGGTTGGCGCAGCCCCAGACCTTCTTGCTGCCCCTCCGGCGTCGGGAAGCGCCCCTGGCGAGTCGCGTGACGATAGCGCTCGTCATCGCTCGTGCCGGTTCGGACGGGAAACTGAAGCTGGGGGAAACGCGGACGCAGGGCGGCCCACGTACCGAGTTGTTCCGCGTCGCGCGCATATTCCCGCCAGGCCGTCAGATGAGCTTCATCCTCGAGAGGAAAGGTGGGAGGATCTTGATCGATGGGGTCGGAGCCGCCTGAAGGTTCGAG
>PIVZ01001442.1 GCA_003354045.1 bacterium | reverse complement strand
AAAACGAGCGGGGAAGAGAGAAGGGCTGCTAACCACATGCTCCTCGGCGGCCATGAGAAGACCAATGACCGCCTCGGTCAACGACTCGACTTGTGCGCTGGCTTCAGCAAGGTCGCGCGGTTTGTGCGGGTCAAGTAGGGGACCATTATGGGTCGGCGTCGGGGCTCTGAACAGTTTTGTCAGCCAGTCTGGCACTGTGTCTTCCTCTCCACAGGCAGCCGTGTTCCAGAGAGGCCACCCGAGGGTGCCCCTCATCTTCTCTTCGGCTGTTGATGCAGTGATCTCCGCCGTCGATGTTCTCCCGGGTTAGAGATGTGGCCGGCGAGCAAACCTCGTCGGCTGAAGGGCACCCGAGACGGCCAAGCCCAGTGCCGCAATGCTGTTGTGTGACTGTAGTTACAGGTCGTCTCCGGCATCCTGCTTGGCGATGGAGTGTGTTGCGCGGCTACAGCCGGGCTCCGCAGCGCTTGCAGAAGACGGCGTCGGCATCGTGACCCTCGGCGGCACATTGGGGGCATGCCTGTGTGCTGATCTCGCTCTTGCGCGCCGACGCCAGCTCGACCGTCACGATGCCGGTCGGCACGGCGATGATCCCGTAGCCGATGATCATGACCAGCGAGGCCAGGAG
>PIVZ01000683.1 GCA_003354045.1 bacterium | reverse complement strand
CTTCTCGGATATAACCGTATCTGCCGGCTCCGGCCGTCGAAACTTCACTGAAGCGGGGGGAAGGGTCTGATCGCGCGTGAGGGCACGACACATGCCGACCATTGTCGCGGCCACGCAATCAGACACCACTGACTCGTCGCCGTGAATGACATCGCTCGTAAAGCTCAGGCGAGCACGCGTGTCTTCCTCGACGAAGTCGATGGTCATGAAGTCCCCTACCAGTTTTTGAAAGCGGATGAAGCGGCGGAGTGCGTCTCTCAGACTCCGGCTCGAGAGCAGGGCGAAGTACAGGCCTTCATACGTCCCGGTCCGCAGGTGGGAGGAAACAGTGATTCCGAAGTAGGGATCGTGAGTAGCCTCGATGGCGAGCTGCCAGACCCGTTCGAGCAGGTCTACCGAGATACGGCCGGCAGGATTCGAGAGGAGCTCTTGATCGATTCCAGCGCTCTGCGCGACGGCAAAGCCGTCGATACCCCGCTCCTGCAAGGTTCGAACGATTGCCATCACCACCCAACCGATGGTGGTGGTTTGTCTCGGCGCAGTCATGTCCCCCTGGCATTTAGTAGCCGCTTGCACGCACATAGCCAACCGCTCCTGGCCGGATCGGCTCATCCATGCGCAGGTCCGGCCAACTCCGGTGCCACAGGATAGAGATCGCGTCGAGAAACCCGCAGGCAGGCAGGCCGGGGCATTGCCTGCGCCTGCGCCTACACCCGCGCGCAAGAGCGAGCCGGGGCCATCACGGGATCAACTCCGCAATGCGGCGAATGATTCGGTCAGGTCGTACGACCGCCTCGGGTGGCAACCCCGTTTCGTTAGCGTCGTGCCACACGCCGTAGATTCCCTGGCGTTGCGCGCCGGCGATGTCCGCTTCCAGGTTGTCGCCGACCATCCATGCTTGATCGGGGGCGCAATCGAAGTGATCGAGCGCTGCGCGAAATATCCTCTCGTCGGGCTTACCGAAGCCCAGCTCCCCCTCGATCAGAATCAACGCGAACAGAGGTTCCAGCGCAAAGCGCTCGATTTTTCGGCGTTGGAACTCCGAGCTCCCGTTGGTGACGAGCGCCAGGAGGTGGCCATGGTCGCGTAAGGCGGTGAGCGCCTGAATCGCCCCGTCGAACGGCCGAACGTGTGCCTCCTTTTCGTCCGTCATGACGTCGGCAATGCGGTCGCACTGCGCCGGATCGACTCCGAGAGCGGGTAACGCCTTTCGAACGACCGTGCGCCGAGCGCCGCGCAGATCCTGGCGCCTTGCAGACGCACGCTCCGCGTCACTCCAGTACTCACTTGCCACAGCGTAGATCGCCGCCACCAATGCTGCGAGGTCCGAGTGCTCCGGCAGTTCCCGTTCGAGTGCCAGTTGCCAGAAATCCGGCTGGCCCGAGGTAAAGTGGACGATCGTGTCGTCCAGGTCGAAGAGTATGACTCGCGGTGGAGAAAGCACGGGCACGCAGTCAGTTTCTACTACAAGCGTGGAGGATCGGGTAGCCCTGGATCCGACCAACGCGACGGGGGCGCAGCCGCGGCTAGCGGCTTGGGCCGCTTTTCCTTCCTCAAGGAATCTCGATGGCGCCGATGTCGCCGAGTGTAGATGCCGGTCGTTCGACTCCGAGCTGATCGACCTCTTGCACGGAGACGCCGAACCGCGCATTCGTCATCACCGTCATGTCGATGTCGGCGTTTTCAGCGAGGACGCCTGATGAAAACAGTGCTGCCCAGGCGTCGTCGCCCAGTAGCTCGGGCCCCATCCCGGGAATACCCTCTGCACCGAGATTGATGTCGAGCAGATGCCAGAACTCGATATACGGATAGTTAACGAGCTCTTTGGGCCATGTCTCAGCGGGCCCGAACCACTGCGTGGCGGCCAGAGTGAGAATGGGATCGCCCGAAGGATCCGTGTACGGCTGAACCCCTACGGTCTCATCGTCGGAATCTACGGTCTGAAGGAAAGTCTCAAATTCTGTCGTGCAGTCGCCGGCGAAACCGGCCAGGCCGTAATGGCTCTCTATGCGGCCGAGCAAGATGGCCAAGAAGTCGTTGGTCCCACCGCCAGCGATCGCGTATTCGGCGTAGGTCTCATCGACGAAATATAACGATGTCGGCACTTGGTCGAGGGCGCTTCCCTGAGGTTCGTAATGGAGCGCGACCGGATCCGGGGCGTCAACCCCGGCAGAGGGAATCGCGTCCGAGCGAGTGACACCACCGGCCAGATCCAACACATCGGAGACGTCTACTCCGTCTTCATCCCCGACCTTCGGATAATGCCTCCGAGAAAGCGAGGTCCAATCTTCTTCACCAACGGGAACGAGAATTTGACCGAAATCGATGACGCCGATGCGGTTGTATCCCATGCTTTTGAAGTGAAGCAGGGATCCCGTGAAGATATCGTGGTCATAGGAACTGCCGCCAATTTCATGCACCGTGTTGCCGGCAATCACGGACTGGCCGATGGTCATGTCTTCGACTGCATGCGCGTTGCCGATCGTTGCCGCAATGCCGCCCGCCAGATTTGGCTTGCCCAGATCGTCAGTTCGGGCCACGCCATGGACTTCGTTCTCGACGACCGTACAGTTCTGCATGAACAAGTAGCCGTTCG
>PIVZ01001441.1 GCA_003354045.1 bacterium | reverse complement strand
ACACGATTCCTCGTCTTGAGCCAGGGTGTAAGCACCGCGCTGCTTGAGCGAGGCCATGCCCTGGGCACCGTCGCTGCCCATGCCGGTAAGGAGCACTCCGATAGCGCGGCGTCCGACGGTACGGGCCGCGGATTCGAAAAGCACGTCGATCGACGGGATGTGGGCGACGTCGGCGGGCTCGGGGCCGATGTCGGCTCGCAACTCCGCGTCTTGCCGGGTGATCCTGATGTGCCGTCCGGAAGCGGCGATATAGACGGTGTCGGCCATCAAGCGCTCCGGAGCGACCACCTCGCGCACTCGGATCGGCAGGTAGGCGTTGAGGCGTTCGGCGAAGGCCTGGGTGAAGCCTACGGGCATGTGCTGGACGACAACGATCGGTACCGGTACCCCCTCACCGAGAACCTCCAGGATGGCCTGGACCGTCGGTGGCCCACCTGTTGAGGCGCCCAGCACCACCAAGTCGTAGGCCCCGGGAATCGATACTACGAACGGCTCCGGCTTGGGGATCGGCTCGGTGATCTGTTCCTCAAGCTCGAGGTCCCCGGCCCCATCCACCCTCTCGACACCGGTCACCTGGAAGATTTTTTCCAGCAGGACGCCTCGTAGAGCTTCAAAATCCACCAACGAATT
>PIVZ01001440.1 GCA_003354045.1 bacterium | reverse complement strand
CAACAGGCCGCTGCCGCCGCCGATGCGCCGCTTCGAGGTGCGCGAGACGTCGGGCGCGGCGCGCTCTCTCTCGACCAATATTGCGGACGAGTGACAGAGTTCCATCTCTGTCCTCGTCATTCTGGCAATGAGAGAATACCCCCAGCACACCGGAGGGATGCTCATGTCGTTAGACACTACCGCGTTGACCGAGGACTCACTGCTCACCACCGAAGAGGTTGCAGAACTACTGCGACTCTCACCTGGACGGCTGCGCAACTTACGCTGCCAGGGCCGCGGCCCGGTCGGATACCGGATCGGCCGTAGCGTGCGCTACTCTCTCAAATCGGTGAGGCTGTGGGTGGCGGCACAGGCCGACCCTGCGCCGAGCACCGAATCGATCGCCGCCAACCCAGTCCGGTCAACTGCGCTCGGCCCGTCGGCTCCACCCGAAGGAGGCCGCCATGAAGACTAGCCAAGCGTCGAGGCCACTTGAACAGCGGCGCCCCACACGCTTGCTCGGAGCGCTGTCCCACTCTGCCCCCGAAGCAGGCATGAAGCTCTTCTCAGCGCTGCGGTCCGAGTGCACGAACCTGAATTCGCTAAAACTCCGTAGCGTATCAACTACGGACTGTTTAAACTGGAAATTCC
>PIVZ01001439.1 GCA_003354045.1 bacterium | reverse complement strand
CAAAATGCTTGGCGATGGCCGCCTCGTCCCCGAGCGTTTCCAGGAGCCACGCCCGAGCGCTTTGTGCGTTCGTCATTGTTTGCTGGGTCGTGAAGGTCTTGCTAGCAACAATGAACAGGGTCTCTGTCGGATCGAGATCCCGCGTGGCTTCGGCCAAGTGCGTTCCGTCAACGTTTGAGACAAAGCGGACGGTCAGCTTCCGGTCCGAGTAGGGCCGCAGGGCCTCGTAGGCCATCACCGGGCCGAGATCGGAACCGCCGATCCCGATGTTGACGATGTTCTTGACTGGTTTGCCCGTATGCCCAATCCACGCACCAGTGCGGACCTTCTCGGCAAAGCCGGCCATCTGGTCGAGCACGGCGCGGACTTGGGGCATGACGTCCTCGCCGTCGACGAGCACCGAGACGTCTGAACGATTGCGAAGCGCCGTGTGGAGCACGGCCCGGTCCTCGGTGACGTTGATCTTCTCGCCGGTGAACATTCGCTCGATGGCCTGCTTCAAGCCGGCCGACTCGGCCAGGGCAATGAGCAGCTCCATCGTCTCACCGGTCACTCGATTCTTGGAGTAATCCAGGAGCAGGCCGCAGTCTTCGACGGTGAATTGCTCGGCACGCCGATCCGTCGCTGCGT
>PIVZ01000682.1 GCA_003354045.1 bacterium | reverse complement strand
GTTACCTGATCGGAGTACTCTAGGCTGCCCCCCACCGGAATACCGTGAGCGATGCGGCTGACCTTGACCCCCAGCGGCTTGAGCAACCTCGCCAGGTAGACGGCAGTCGCCTCGCCCTCCACTGTGGGGTTGGTCGCCACCACCACCTCGATCACGCTGCTGGATTCCAGACGCGCCAGCAGTTCTTTGATCTTCAACTGCTCGGGGCCGCGCCCATCGAGTGGAGAGATCGCTCCGTGCAGCACGTGATAGCGGCCGGCGAAGCCGTGGCTGCGCTCGATGGCGAGCAGGTCGGAGGGCTCCTCGATGACGCAGATGAGCGAGTCGTCGCGCCGTTGGTCCTGACAGATCGGACACGGGTCGGTCTCGGTCAAAGCAAAGCAGTCGCCGCAGAAGTGAGTATCGGCCTTTACGCTCGTGATGGCCGCAGCGAGGTCCTGCGCGTAGCTCTCTTCGCTGCGAAGAACGAAGAACGCCAGACGCGCGGCGCTTTTCTCGCCGATTCCCGGCAGGCGTGAGAGCAACCCGATGAGGCGCTCGAGTGCAGGTGTCAGTGCCACTTCCCTACCCCGGCTATCGGCTCAGCAACGCGGAGGGCGCCTCAGCGATTGAGCCAGCGGCTCAGCCGACCACCGCTCTCCTCGCCGCCTTCATCCGAACCGTCCATGTCGGGAAGGCCCATGTCGCCGGCCACCTTCTCCATCTCCTTGGAAACCATGTCCTGGGCTTTTTTCACAGCGGCGTTTACCGCCGAGGTCACCAGGTCTTGCAGCATCCGCTTGTCGCCACCGTCGATGAGCTCCTGGTCTATCAGGATACGCTTTATCTCGAGCTTACCGCTGCACACCACGGAGACCATCCCGCCTCCGGATTCGGCCGAAACGTCGCGCTTCTCGACCTTCTTCTGAATCTTGTTCATACGCTTCTGCAGACCGCGCGCCTGCTTCAGCATGTCCATCATTCCCGGTTGAGACACTTACTTGAAACTCCTCTCGCCGTGACTATTCGTCGAGCATTGAAATCTTGGTTACCTTGCCGCCGAGATCTTCGATGGCGCCCCTCACGAGCGGATCGTCGATGGCCTCGGCCTGTTTACGCGCGATGCGCCGGTTCTCTATACCCTGCAGGGTGACGCCCTCTCGCGTGCGTGCCGCTCCCGCCTCGCCCAGCTTCACCTTTATGTTCTCGCCGAAGTGCTCGGCGGCCAGCTTGCGCACGGTGGCCATCACCGTCGGCGTGGTGAGCCTGCGACGGAAGGCAGGTACCGCCGGCCTGAGTTCGAGCACGTCATCGCCGATCGTGATGGCCTCGCAGTTGGAAAGCGTCACGTAGAGATCGATGCCACCTTGCTCGCGGACGTCGGCGAGGAAGGCTTCCCAACGCTGTGAGCCCTCGGACTGGTCGCCCTTCTCGGGTGCCGGGGGTTCTGGTGGCGGGGGCTCGGTGAGGTGCGGGTCAGCGGGGTGAGTGTCCGGGGTCGGGGGTTCGGCTCGCCCGGTGGAAGATGAGTGCGCGTCCGATGGGCGCGGGTCGGGTGGCGGCTCGCCGATCGGTGGCGCGTCCTTCGGTGGCGCATCCTTTGCCGGGGTGTCCTTTGGCTGCACACCGCGCGCTGGCGGCGATTCCTTGCCTGGTGGCCCGCCGTTGGGGCGCTTCGCCGGCGGCGAGATGTCGCCCTGCCGGGCCGCACTCGGCGCCGGTGCGGAAGCTCTTTGCGGTGCGGCGGTTCTTTGCCCGCCGCCTGCGGTACCTCTGCCCGTGGTGCCACCGCGTCCGGCTCCACTGGCGCCTGAGCCACCGCTGCCGCCCGAGCCAAGCGCCTCGAGCCGGGCGAGGACCTCGGCCGCCGAGCCCACGGGGTCGAGCACCGCCACCTTGAGCAACCCCATCTCCAAGATCAGGTCCGGATAAGCACCACGGCGCAAATCGGAAGCCGTGTTGAGCAGCAACGCGAAGATGCGCTGCAGGTCGAGCTGGCTGCGCTCGTCCTTGAGACGAATGACCGCCTCTTTGGTCACCTCCGGCAGCCCGTCGTCGAGAGCCGCCGCGCCGGCAGCAGAGGCAACCGCAACGTGCCGGAACATCTCGAGCAGCTCATTGACGAACTTCTCGCAGTCGTAGCCGAAGCGGCGCACCTCGCCAACGGCCGAGATAATGTCAGCCGGCCGGCCCTGCAATATGGCCTCTGCACAACCGACCACCAGCTCACGGCTCGCTATGCCGAGTAACCGAGAGACGTCGGCCGCCTCCACCTTGCCATCCATGCCGGCCAGCACTTGCTCGAACAACGACTGGCCATCGCGCATGCTTCCATCGGCCTCGCGCGCCAGCAGGGTGAGAGCCCCCGAATCGATCTCGAGCCCGTCGTGCTCGGCAATGTGGGCGAGTTGGGCGATGATCTCGCCGTCCGTCAGCCGCCGGAAGTCATAGCGCTGGCAGCGCGACAGCACCGTGGGCGGCAACTTGTGCGCCTCGGTCGTCGCCATGATGAACTTGACGTGTTCGGGCGGCTCCTCGAGCGTCTTCAAAAGGGCGTTGAAGGCATCGCGCGAGAGCTGGTGGACCTCGTCGATGATGTAAACCCTGTAGCCGCCAAGCGCCGGCC
>PIVZ01000681.1 GCA_003354045.1 bacterium | reverse complement strand
TCGGCGAGATCGGCGCCGGCATCGACTGCGAACAGCACCTGGTCGGTCTCGCCTGCAGGCAGATCGATTCCCAGAAGTTCCCAGTACAACTCGTCGCCGGTCAGGGTGACGCTCCAGGCCTCGTTGCGGTCGATGTCGAGCACGATCTCGGTCCCGTTGATCTCGACGGTCAGCGTGTCGGTAAACTGGCGGTCACGCAGGACGACCGTTTGGCCATCGGCGATGGGCTCGATGGTTCCGTCGGGGCCGATCACGCGCAGGGTCGACAGATCCAGGTCGCCGTCCAATACGTCCGTCACGAACACGTCGCGGGCCTCGATCGCGCCGACGTTCTCGAACTGGATCATGTAGAAGAGGTTCTCGCCCGAGCGTACGTAGTCGGCAGGAGATACCGTCTTGATGTTCGGATCTTCCGCTTCCTCTGCCTCGCCAGTCGCGCACGTCGGAACGCTAGCGAAATTCTCGATGTTATCGAGTGAACAGTCTGGCGGGGCTTCGGCCATCTTGATGGCGGCGTTTCTGTAGAAGTGACGCTCGCAGAACTGAAACGCGAATTGCTTGCACATAAACGCGTGCCCGAAAAGCAGCCTATCACAGCAATCCTTGGCCAAAGAGAAGCAGTCTATGGCATCCTGGAACGGATTCTCGCAAGTGCCGCCGAAACGGTCGCGCATCGATTGGATACACGCGCCCTTCGCCTTTGTTTCCTCGAGTGGATCCTCGATCTCGTTACGGCGGTAAGGCAACAGAGCCTCTCGCTCACCGCGCCCCTCTGCATGCTTGAACCCAAGGGTTCGGACGACTTCAGCATCAATGACGCTGAAGTCGTCAAGACCGCCACCGCCACCGCCATCGTTGGGGTGGGGGCCGCTAGCGGCTGCGGCGCATCCCCGAACCGTTTGGCCCGGGCGGACGCGCGATGAAAGGCGCGCCCGGTAGTGGACGATCGAGGTTTCGCCCGGCGCGAGCTGAGGTATCGTCCACAGCGGCGTTTGCGCAAAAGTAGTGTCCGCCGCCGGCTCAGAAGAACTCAGTTTGTAGTAGGGATCGAGGAATTCGGCGACCCACACTTCGTCGAGCGTCTGCGAGCCGTCGTTCGTGACCAGGATGAAGTAGTCGATCTTCCTACCCGGGACCGGTACCGTCCCCACTTTCTGCAGGCTCAGGGTCTCCGGCGGAACGGTGAGTAGAACCTCGAAGTCGAAGTCGGCGGTTGCCGTCTCGAGGTTGGCGTCTTCCACCTCAATACCGGCTGTCCAGGTTCCGGTCTCTTCCGGCACGCCCGTCAACGAGCCGTCGGCGTCAAGCGTCACCCCCGGTGGCAAGTCGCCGCTGACGACCGACCAGGAGTGCGGTTCCTTCCCGAGCTTGGGCTGGAAGACGAAGCCGGAGTCGACTCCTCGCTGCAACTGCACCGGAGAACTGGAGCCGATCTGAACGGTCGTGTCACGGGTGAACTCATAGATCAGTCCCGCGCCGTCATCGGTGACGAACAGGCGACTCCCGTCGGGGCTCACGTCGATCCCCGCCCAGCCACCGGCGCTGACCGAGAACCCGCTCATGATGTTGCCGATGGCACCGGTGTCGGGGTCGAATCGCGCAATCGAATCGGTGGCCGCATCGACGACCAAAAGATCTTGGTTCAGCGGATCCGTCGCGATGCCCACCAGATGCCCGTAAGTCGTCTGATTCAGCGTCAGGCTCCCGTCGGCCGCGACCTCCCAGATTCCGTCGATCGTGCCCGAGCGGTTGTCGACCACGAAGACTCGGGTTCTGGTGATGGTAATGTCGTTGGCGTCTCGCAGCTGCCCCGAGTCGGCGTGCAGGCGCACCTCACCCTGCGCGGTGGCCGTCGAGAAGATCCAGATGTCGTCGGCACCGCTGTTGCCGCGGTCGACGACGACTCCCTCGCCCGGCAACAACACGTCACCGGCATAGTCGGCCCCGGCAATTGCCATGCCGATCGGGTCATCGTCGCCGGAATGAAAACCCGAAACCCAGATCACGCGCCCCGTGGTCCCGAACGCCGTCTTGTAAATTCGCGCGCCGCTGCCGGACCCGTCGCCGAAGTCTTCGGACACGTAGGCGTCACCGGTGGCATGATCGATCACCACGCCTGCAATTCGATCGCCCGCGGCCAAGAAAGTCGCAGTGTCGTCGGCCTCGATACGGTAGAGACCCCCTCCGCTTCCGGGGGTGGCATCGCGACCAACGTAGATGAGACCGTCAACCGGGTTGAAGTGCGCGGCTCGCCCGCTGGCAAACGGAATCGCGCGAGTCTGCACCCACCCATCCTCGAACACCGCGGGGACGGCACTCGAGTCGCCGGGGCTGAAGACCGAAGCGATCACCACTAGCTGCACGAGAGTACCCAAGATCGAAGTCAACGACTGAGCGTAACGTGAGCGCATCAGAGATCCCTCCTGAAAGCCAAAGCCCGAGAACGAGGGGATGAGAATCCCGTATGGTTGTGGGTCGTTAATATCCCGTATGGTGCCAAAATTCGGCCGACCAAAAACGCGAGTGATGACGCGGTCTTGCTTGCGGCGTTAGCGAACAGCCACGGCCTACCGTTGGCCTTGGCCGCAGCCTACGCTCCGGTCCGT
>PIVZ01001438.1 GCA_003354045.1 bacterium | reverse complement strand
GGTCACAGTCGTCCTTGTCGCTGAAGATCAGCACGTTCCCATCGAGCCCGCAACCCTCCGGACAGGGGACCGTGATCGTGCACTGGAGATCCGCCAGCGAGACGATGCGCCCCGCCGGTCGCGTCGCCCCGAGGGTGATGTCGAAGTCGAAACCCTCGAAGCGCATCGGCTGCCAGCCGCCCATGCCGGTCTCGAAGTTGGTGAAGTCCTGCGGGACGCTGGAGACGAGGAGCGAGATGTCATCGAGCTGCCAGGTGTAGAACTGCTGGCCACCCTGGCCCTCGTCGGAGTAGAGACCGTCGGAGGAGAAGCGGAAACGGACGAAGAAGTCGTTGGTGCCGCCCGGCCACGACACGAGCTGCACCGTCTCCGAACCGCCGGCCGCGCTCGGCAGCGGATTGCTCGAGTCGCCGTTGTTGTAGATCCCGTTCGGGTTCTCGGCCGTGCCGACCTGGTTCCAGAAGATGCCGTCGAAGGAGGTCTCCACCCAGCAGGTGTCGAAACCGGCCTCGACCGCGTAGCGGTGGTAGAAGGCGAGGTCGATCGGCTGGCCGGCGCCGGCGGTGATCGAGTACTGCTTCATGATCCCCCGCGACCAGCCGTCGCCGTGCCCGGCGGTGTTGTGACAGCC
>PIVZ01001437.1 GCA_003354045.1 bacterium | reverse complement strand
TCTCAGGGCAAAGCAGCGACGAGATCGAGGCCCGACCTCTCGTCGAGACCGAGCATGCAATTGAGATTCTGGAGAGCCTGCCCGGCGGCGCCCTTACCGAGGTTGTCAATGGCGCAAATAACCACCGAAAGACCGCTGGCCGGGTCACGCGTGCAGCCAATCTCTACTTGATTGGTCCCTCTGACCCGCCGCGGCTCAGGCCACAAGCCCTCGTCCAGGACGCTGATGAAAGATTCATCCGCGTAGCGGTCCACCAGCAAGGGGCGTGGATCGACGTCGCCCGCGAGGCTGACGTAGGATGTAGACAAGAGGCCGCGCGCCACCGGCATGAGGTGCGGAGAGAACAGGAGCGAGAGCTCCCGGCCCGCGGCATACTTCAACTGCACGGTCATCTCCGGCTGGTGGCGGTGCACGCCCACGCCGTAGGGCCTGATATTCTCAGTCACTTCCGCAAACAACTGGTCGGTCTTCGCCGCCCTCCCGGCGCCGCTCGTACCGGATTTAGCATCCACGACGACCGGGCCGGCAATGAACTCAGCCAACGGCAACAGGCCGAGGAGCGCGGCCGTTGGATAGCAGCCGGGACTGGCTACCAGATCGGCGCCCGCCACCCTATCCCTCGCGTACTCGTT
>PIVZ01001436.1 GCA_003354045.1 bacterium | reverse complement strand
CACGCGACAGTCGCGCACATCAGCATCATCGGGCACGTCACGCGCGATGAGCTCCGGCGTCGTATCTCCGAGACCGAAATGGCCAACGGCTTTGCGAACCGGTTCCTGTGGCTGTGCGTTCGCCGGAGCAAGTGCCTGCCCGAAGGCGGATGCCTTCAGGACATCGGAGAACTGCAGCGTCGTGTCACCGAAACGGTGGCATTCGCGCGCGGCGCGGGCGAGATGCACCGCGATCCGGCCGCACGGGAACTGTGGGCGAAGGTGTACCCCGAGTTGTCGGAGGGCAAACCCGGCCTCCTCGGAGCCGCGACATCGAGAGCCGAGGCGATTGCGCTGCGGCTGTCCTGTCTGTACGCGCTACTCGATCGGTCGGACGTAGTCCGTGTCGAGCACCTGCAGGCGGCCTTGGCCCTCTGGGCGTATTCAGAGCGCTCGGCCCGGTACATCTTCGGCGCCGCACTCGGAGACCCAATCGCTGACGACATCCTCGCCGCCCTGAAGGCCCGGACGGCGGGCATGACGCGAACGGACATCCGAGGGCACTTCGGACGCCAGAAGGCCTGTGGGGAGATCGGTCGCGCACTCGCTGTGCTACTTGAGCACGGGCTGGCTCGGATGGAGCAGGAGGAGAC
>PIVZ01001435.1 GCA_003354045.1 bacterium | reverse complement strand
GTTCGACCTTTGACGGGGGCGAGGGGAACCTCTGCGTCAACTGTCACCAGCCGCGTAGCGTCTTTCCGGAGGCGGTTGGCGGCGTGGTCTCGGGCATCAGCTCGCACTGGGGCCCGCATCACGGCCCGCAGAGCACCATGCTGCTCGGCCTTGCCGGCGCCCCAGGCGTAACAGGCACCGCGGGCGCTCACTACTCCGTGCCCAACACCTGCGTCGCTTGTCACATGGGCGAGGGGAACGACCACCACTTCGAGCCCGATGTTGACAATTGCCTGGCGTGCCACCCCACTGCCGAGAGCTTCGATATCGGGGAGACGCAGACCGAGGTCATAGCCCTGTCCGACAGTCTCGGCGACATGCTGGTCATCGCGGGCCTGATCGATGAGAACACCGAAGATGGTCATCCGATCGTCACGGAGGCCCCCGAGGCGCAAGCGGCTGCCCTGTGGAACTGGATCTACGTCGCCCACGAGGACAAGAGCAAGGGCGTCCACAATCCGGTCTACACGAAGGCCCTGCTCGAAGCGGGCATAGCGACGATGACACCGTAAACCAGTCGGCCTGATTGCAGCGCCTTCCCCTCCTTTTCGTGGCAGGGGATGCAGGTGCCGTGCATGGCCCGGGCGAAGCCGG